>JAGBSU010000191.1 GCA_017631705.1 Clostridia bacterium
CCGTGATAATACGCTGAACCGTAGCCACCGTTTTCTTTTCACAGTTGGGGCAATGTGAGGTAGGTATTATCGGCATAGGAACCGAACACATAACTTTTATTGGGCGGCAACAGCGATGTCATGACCATGAAATCACAGTCCGAACTATTGCCACATTTGACTTGCTCATAAATATTGGAAAAGTGGTAGCCACCGTTTGCCAAGCGATTGAGAGTCGGTGTGATTTCTTGCCCACCAAGCGAATTGCCGATAACAAAATTTTCCAACGATTCCACTTGAATGACCAACACATTTTTGCCGGCGGCTTGCCCGCGAAAAGCCGTGTCGGTACTGTCTTGTAATTTCCAATTAAAATAGGTTTGGCGCATGGTTTCATCCTCGGCTGTCATATCATACGAGGTGACGCGTCCGGCGGCGGTTTGTGCAAAATCCTCACCGTGAAAACCGGCAAAGGAAAAATACAGCGATTTTTGCACGGTATCGGAGGTGATATACAAGCGACGGAATAAACCGCCATCCCATCCTACCAAACTGAGCAACGGGATAACCGCCAAAACAAATGCGGAAACTGCCGCGATCACACCCGATAAATACGGACGGTGCGAAGGATTATGTTCTTTATGCCAACCGCGGCGAGTGATATACCGAAGCAAAAACGCCCATACGATAAAATCAAACAGAAATAACAAATCCGACCACGCAAACAAGGTGGGAAGTGATTGTAAAATCATGCTGGAACCGCCCTGTGAACTTGCGAGCGGCAACATCACCACGGCAGGCAACACGTTATAGGCACGAAAATACACAAGGTCAATCACCACTATCACCGTACATACCGCATTGACAAGGATGCCGTAAAGATAGCGGCCGCGTTCGCGAAACAGAAAACCGAAGCAAAACAGCAACGCCACCACAGAAAGTTGTAAAGGAAGGTAGGGCAAAGAACGGAGCACACCTTGCCACAAATTCAACACATAAGCGTTGCCGCCGGCAATATACCCTTGTAATATGAAGTTTTTCAGCACTACTGCCGCAAACGGCAGCAGCAAACAAACCACAACCGCTATTTTTGGAATTCGTTTTCTCATATCCTTAACATCTCATTATCCTAAATATATACAGTATTATTATACCATGACTGATAGGAATGACAAGTATTTATTTGTGAATTTTTTTGTATTTTATTGACAGCGTACGGCTGAACATAGTAAAATAAAGACAATATGAAAAAGGAGATTACACATGGCTTGGCTTTTTAAGAAACGTGAACAGCCGTCACCGTTTGAGGCATTAGACGGTAAATTGATTACCTATGCGGTACGGCGAGAACCCAACGGCGAAATTGTCATTGGTAAAGACGGACGCATTTGTGTTGACAACGAACAGTTGGAATTACGCTTTCAAAATGGAAGCATTCCGTTTTCTTGTGCGGTTTCTTCGTTGGAATACGGTGATTTAATGAGCCGTAACGGTGTTTTGATTACCGGTGAAGATACCGTTACCGGCAAGCGTGTCACCGTCGTTGCGTATTACAAGTATTATCGATAGGAGATTTTTTATGAAACTTCAATGGATTCGCATGGTACTGTCCGCTCTGATAATGGGGTTACTGTTAACCGCCTTTTCGGTAGCGGCAGAGCCGATTGAAGCACCCGCAAAACCAAATATTCAAGCCATTCCCCTTATCAACGAAAAAGATACCATTCCGGAATATGTCCATTATTATAAGGGGAAAACCAAAGTAGACCCGAGCACATTCTCATGGGCAAAAAACGGTATCAGCGGCAATGCACTGCTACTCGACGGAAAGCAACAATATTTGCGATTGGATACGGCACAGGCGGAAAAATTATCGGCCTTTACTTTTTCTGTCTGGGTGGACCGGTTGCCGATTACATCAACCAACAATTACAAATTGCTGACAGCGTATAAAAACGAAAGCCGACTGTTAGCTGTATCTCTGCACAAGCAGGATACCGAAAACGGCATAAACGGTATCTGCGTGGAGTTACAAGACGGTGCCGCCGAACCGATTACGCTGTTTCGCCCCTCAACCGATGGAATCAGCACCGCTTTGCCCGCAAATGAATGGCACCACGTGGCGGTGGTGTTTTGCGACACACAATTGGCTGTGTATATTGACGGAACTGTCTTTTTACAGCAAGCATTGCATGTTTCGGTAGAGGCTATGGAATTAAATAATTTCATTATCGGCGGCGGCATTTACGGCGAGGTGCCGTTGAGTGCGCGTTTAGATGATGCCGTGTTATATAACGGTGCCTTGTCTGCCAATCAAATCGCTTGTTTGGCACAAAATATTGACCCCTTATCCGGTGCTACCGCCACCACCACAAAGGAAACGTTGGCAACCAAACCGGCGACCGTTCCCACCGCTATTTCAAAACCAACCGAGGAACCGCACGTGTTCGGTTTGCCGCTCGGTTTAGCGATTGTTGTTGCGGCATTGGTTGTGGTAATTGTCGTTTTTTCGGTTTTGTTCACACGCCGAGGCAGTAAACAACAAGGAGGCGACTTTTCATGAAAAAAGTAGGGATATTGATCGTCGCTTTACTGCTTATGATGACGTTTTCGGTGTCGGCAGAACCGAAGATAATTACCGAGCAAATTGTTGAAGCGACACAAGACGGCGAAACGATTGTTCTAACAGCCAAAAACGACCCCGCTTTTTGGGAATTGCCCACCATCAAAAGTGGTGAATCGTATGTCGAGCAAGGTTCGCTCATCTTAATCAACAACACCAATACCAGACGTACTATTTCGCTGGATTCCGTTAAATTCCCGTATGAGGACGAGGAATCGTTACGGTATTTGAATCATTTGATTCTTCGCATTACCGATGGCGAACGCGTATTGTACCACGCTCCGTACAGTTATATCAACGGTGCAAACGGGTTTCCCCTACACCGTACATTGGAAGCCGGTCAATCGGCAACGCTTTCTGTTTCCCTTTACTGCGATTATGCGTATACCGGAGAGGGACTCGCCAAGGATACTTGGTTGGATTGGAAATTTTACACCTTCATTGAAAAAGCAGAGCCTATCGGTGACCGGTTAAACGATGCCGACGTCGTGGGGTGGCTTGTTGCTATTGGCGTTTCCTTAGTGTTACTGGTTGTTACCGTTTTACTCAGAATACGGACACCAAAAGAACCGAACGATTTCGACGATTCTGACGAATAAAAAAAAGGCAGACAAAACACCGTTTTGTCTGCCCTTTTATTTTGTTTATTCTTCGGATACGGCTTCTTTTAAGGTGGCTAACCCCAATTCAGTAAGTTGTGCTTCATCTACCGACGAGGGACATTGTGTCATGAGTTCTGTCATGTTTTGCACTTTCGGGTAAGCTACCACATCACGCAAGGTAGCGGCACCGAGCATTTGCATGACCAAACGGTCCAGCCCCAACGCCATGCCACCGTGCGGCGGCGCACCGTATTTGAAGGCATCCGTTAAATAGCCGAATTTGGCATAGGATACCTCATCCGACAAGCCGAGTGCACGGAACATTTGCTTTTGCAAATCCGGATTGGTGATACGAATGGAACCGCTGGCAAGTTCGATACCGTTGAGTACCAAGTCGTACGCTTTGGCAAACACACGTGCCGGATCACTTTCCAAATACGGAATGCATTCATCCAACGGTGAGGTGAAGGGGTGGTGCATGGCCACCCATGTTTGCGATTCGGTGTCCCATTCAAAGAACGGGAATTCGGTAATCCACAAAAGATTGAAGCCTTCACGCGGGATATTCAGTTTTTCCGCCACTTCCAAACGCAAAGCACCCAGCACCGACAATACCAGTTTAGTAGCCGTATCGGCAACCAGTAACACCACGTCGCCTTTTTCGGCACCGAGTGCAGTAAGCAGAGCAGACATTTCGTCTTCCGTGAGGAATTTACCAAACGAGGAAGCGATACCGTCATCCGTGAGGCGTACCCACGCCAAGCCTTTGGCACCGATGCCGCGAGCGTGCTCGGTTAATTTATCAATTTCTTTGCGAGAAAGCACCGAAACGGCTTGTTTGGCAACAATGGCACGCACCGAGCCGCCGCCTTCAATCGCCGAGGTGAAAACACCGAAACCGCACGATTTAACCAATTCGCTGACATCTTGCAAGCACATATCGAAACGAGTATCGGGTTTATCTGAACCGTAGCGTTCCATGGCTTCGGTATAGGTCATACGCGCAAGCGGTAACGGAATATCCACATCCAGTACGTCTTTGAACACATGGCTGATAAAGCCTTCGCCGATTTGTAACACGTCTTCCACGTCGACAAACGACATTTCCAAGTCGATTTGCGTGAATTCCGGTTGGCGGTCGGCACGCAGGTCTTCATCACGGAAACAGCGTGCCAATTGGAAATAGCGGTCAAAGCCTGCCACCATCGATAATTGTTTATACAGTTGCGGCGATTGCGGCAAAGCGTAAAATTCGCCTTTATGCACACGGGAAGGGACCAAGAAGTCACGGGCACCCTCGGGCGTGGAACGCACCAAAATGGGGGTTTCTAACTCGACAAAACCTTGCGAATCAAAATAATCGCGCGTGGATTTGGCAATTTTGTGACGCAACAACAAGTTGCGTTGCAAATCGGGACGACGCAAGTCCAAATACCGATATTTCAGCCGCATGGCTTCTGCTGTGTTGGAGTTTTCCAAAATTTCAAACGGCGGTGTTTCGGCTTTGTTGAGAATACGCAGTTCGCTAACAGCAATTTCCACCTCACCGGTAGGAATTTCGTTATTGATAGACGAGCGCACACGTACCTCGCCGACAGCCGCCAACACATATTCCCCACGCACGGTAAACGCTTTTTCAAACACGTCACGGGCGGTGCTTTCATCAAATGCTAATTGCACGATACCGCTACGGTCACGCAAATCAATGAAAATGAGTTGACCTAAATCGCGTTGGCGTTGTGCCCAACCGAAAACCGTGACGGTTTCACCGGCGTGCTCTCGGCGGAATTCGCCGCAATAGCGAGTGCGTTTTAATCCTTGAATGGTTTCCATTTATTCTACCACGCTTTCCATGATACCGGCTAACTGACGGTCCAGTGATTTGTTATACAGCACGGTGTACAAACTGCCGTCATCCAAAGTAACTTCGGTCAGTTCACCGGTTTTCATATCTTTTAATTGAGCGGTGCCGGTTCCCAGTTCGTTATCCCCGATAACCACCGTATACAATGCACCGCGTTTATCCGCATATTTCATTTGTGCTTTTAAGCCTCTGCCGACGGTATCACATTCAGCACAGACACCGCCCTCACGCAGTTGCAATGCCAAGGCAAAGCATTTCTTCGCCGCTTCTTCGCCCATGGAGGCAAAGTAGACATCACAGCCCTCACGCTGCGGAAACACACAATTTTGTGCATGCATGACCATGAGCAACCGTTCTAAGCCCATGCCGAAACCG
>JAGBSU010000192.1 GCA_017631705.1 Clostridia bacterium
CAAATGCACCACAGTTGGTAAGGAGCAGAGAACTTGCTCCACTTGTCAAAAGGTAGAGACTAGAGATATTGCGGCTACAGGACACAAAATGGGCTCATGGTCGCAGACAAAGGCTCCCGGTTGCACCACAAAAGGCACCGAGCAGAGAAAATGCACGGTTTCCGGTTGTACGCATAGCGAAACGAGAAAAGTAGAGGCTGTGGGGCATTCTCTGGGAAGTTGGCAAACCACAAAAGAAGCTACCTGCGAATCTGAAGGCGAACAGACCAAGGCTTGCTCGAAGTGTACTTACACGGAAAAAAGAACCACTGATTCGTTGGGTCACAAGTTCTCGAATCCCGTGGTGACCAAAGAACCAACCTGTACAGAGGATGGCGTTGAAACCGGCAAATGTACCCGTTGCAATAAAGAAACGACGAATTCGATTAAAGCGACGGGGCACACAATGGAGGATTTCACAGTTACCGTTGAACCCACCTGCACAGCAGAGGGGAAAAAAGAAGGCTCCTGTGTAAATTGCGGTGTCAAGGCAGAGGAACCGATTAAAGCAAGAGGACACGCCTTTGGCGAGGCAGTAGTAACCAAAGAAGCTACCGAAACCGAAACAGGAATTAAAACCGCAACCTGTACTGCTTGCGGTGAAACAAAGGAAGAAGAAATTCCTTGTATCACCACCGAGCCTGAAGCACCTGTCGAAGACGAGAAAACAGATGCTCCTGTCAGTGATGATAACAAAAACAAGGATGATGGTAATAATGCTCTTTGGATTCTGATAGCAATCGGAGCAGTTGTAGTACTTGTAGGAGCTGTTACTGCTATAATCCTTATTAAAAAGAAGAAAACAAAAGCAGCTGAATAAATTTTATTAAAGATTTCTTGAAACTTATATAACCCTTTTTTTACATTTTTATCAAAGAGTCGCGTTTCGCGGCTCTTATTTTTTTGTGAAAAATGAAGAATCAGTAAGAAATGAAGGGTCGTACACACCATTGACAGTGGGTGTATTATGCCCTGCGGACTTTCCTTTTAAGAGCCATATGGGGTAATGATAAATTAATCTATGATTATGTTTAATGATGAATTTATTTGTAATTATGATGTTATTTAATATGGCTCTTGTATGATTGATGATTGTCTTTTCGAAATGATATATTACCTATCTTTTTGAAATGATATTTTGAAATTACTTTCATTCCCTTAAAAAAAGGATTGTGCTGACCGTCCGTTCGAGAGTACTTTCATTTCGAGTTTGGGTCAGCACAATCTCTGAAAGCAATTTTTTATGCTTTACGTTTTGAAATGATATATGACTTTCATAATGTTCAGATTTATCATCAATATTTTACCATATTTTTGTTTGCAATTTTCTAAAATATATAAAAACAAATATTTGACTTCTAACAGATTTCTAACGGATTTTGGGGTGATTTTGCCTTAATTTTGACATTAAAATCACTAAAATTTTAAAAAGTTTTTGGATAAAGAAAATCTCTCAAACCCGCATAAACACTGGGTTTGAGAGATGATGGTGCGGGTAACAGGACTTGAACCTGCACAGCCTTGCGACCATTAGAACCTGAATCTAACGCGTCTGCCAATTCCGCCATACCCGCATATACCCTATTTTTTTGTTTGGCAGCCGCGTTTCGCGTGACCCTTGCGGTGCCCGAAATTTATTACCGGCATTTGCCGATAAATTTCGACCGCAGCGGCTTTCTCGCTCTCGCTGTTTCTGCCTACGGGCAGCGCTCGGCTCGAAACTGCCAATTCCGCCATACCCGCATATCTAATTTAGTTGTCCTAATAAACAACGCTTGTTATTATAATCGGTATATGAAAAAAAGTCAATAGATTTTAAAAAAATCGCCGCAGAATTTATATTCTGCGGCGATTTGTCTTTACAATTATTTTTTGCGATAGATAAGGCGTTGGAACAGTTTAACAATTTCCACCAGTGGGAGCATCAACAGTGCCAAACCGATGGCAACACCGTATTCTTCTAAGCTTACCGGAGCAAATCCGAATGCATTTGCCAAGAGCGGAATTTCACAAACCAATGTCGTGAGCAAGAACGCCGCCACCGCCGACAGATTCAAAAATTTGTTTTGTCCCTTGATTTTGAAAATACTTTCACGTTGACTTCTCATGTTCAAACTATGCACAATCTCCGCCATAGACAACGTCAAGAACGCCATTGTCGTACCGTGGTGTGAATTTTCAAGTACCCATTGTCCGGTTTCCATAAAATGACCAATGAAATACGAAACCAATGTCAGTGCCGATAACAAGACACCTTGATAAACAACATTAACACCCAAACCTTCTGCAAAAACGCCGGCATCCGCACTGCGCGGTTTGCGATTCATAACATCTTTTTCGGCACGTTCCATACCCAACGCCAACGCCGGGAAACAGTCGGTCACCAGGTTAATCCATAACAAGTGTACCGGTTCCAAAATGGTAAACCCTAGCAACGTGGCAACAAAAATACTAATCACTTCACTCATGTTCGAGCCGAGCAAGAACTGAATCGCTTTACGAATGTTATCGTAAATTCGGCGACCTTCTTCCACCGCTCCCACAATGGTCGCAAAGTTATCGTCTGCAAGCACCATATCGGCCACGTTTTTCGTCACATCAGTGCCGGTAATACCCATACCCACACCGATATCTGCCGACTTAATAGACGGCGCATCGTTGACACCGTCACCGGTCATGGCAGTAACATAACCGGCAGACTTCCACGCATTCACAATGCGCGTTTTGTGTTCCGGTTGTACGCGTGCATACACCGAAATCTTTTGGAATTCGGCGGCGAATTCTTCGTCGCTCATATCGTCCAACTGCGAACCGGTTATTGCGCGTTGGCCCTCGTGCAGAATCCCCAATTCTTTAGCAATCGCAATCGCCGTATCCACGTGGTCGCCGGTAATCATAATCGGGCGAATCCCTGCGCGACCACATTCTTCAATAGCAACTTTCACTTCGGGTCGAACCGGGTCAATCATACCCACCAAGCCGACAAACACCAAGTTTTCTTCCAAATGTGCAGGGGTAATATCCTCCGGCAAGGCCTCCCATTCACGGTAAGCGGCGCAAAGCACACGCAATGCTTTATCTGCCATCGCTTTGTTAGCAACCAAAATCGCTTCACGGTCAGCATCGGTAATCTCTGCCACTTTACCGTCTTTAAGAATAAACCGGCAACGGTTTAACACCGCATCGGGTGCGCCTTTGGTAAACTGCGCAATTTTGTTGCCGGCAGTGTGCACCGTCGACATCATTTTTCTGCCGGAATCAAACGGCGCTTCGGCAACACGAGGCGTTTCTTTTTCCAACAGATTTTTATCAAAACCTTCTTTGGCGGCCCAGTTTACGAGTGCCGCTTCGGTCGGTTCGCCCAACGCTTCACCGTCGTCCCCGAGTTTCGCATCGGAACATAAGGTCATGGCACGAGCAGTCAATTCCTTTTCGCCGTAATAATCCACAACCGTCATTTTGTTTTGGGTCAGCGTACCGGTTTTATCCGAACAAATAATTTGTGCGCAACCCAGCGTTTCCACCGCTGTCAAACGACGAATAATGGCATTACGCTTGGACATGTTGGTAACACCGATGGAAAGCACCACGGTCACCACCGCCGCCAAACCTTCCGGAATAGCCGCCACAGCCAACGATACGGCAATCATAAAGGAATGAATCATCACGTCCACGCCAAAGCTGCCGGCACGCAACAATTGCACGCCGAAAATCAGCACGCA
>JAGBSU010000001.1 GCA_017631705.1 Clostridia bacterium
CTGCCGGTCAGCTTACATACGTTTATGCTCTCGGTAGCAACGACGCCGTTGCTGCCCCGATTCTTTCCTCGGTATGTGTCGTTTCCTTGCTTCTTTCTCGCATATTCTTAAAAGAAAAACTTAACTGGAAACAATACACCTTTATTTTCATCGTTATTCTCGGTGTACTGTTGATGGCAATCAGCGAAGAAATGTAATACTAAAAGACGTGAAAATCCCCATCCGTTGGATGGGGATTTTTTTATGCACTTCTAAACCCTCTGCCGATGATTTCACTGGTTGTGGTAATGATGATAAACGCGTGCGGGTCAATCTCTTTAATTCTTTTACGCAAACGAATCGCTTCCATTCGTTTGCAAACTGTGTGTACCATATATTTTTTGTTGTGCGTATAACTACCGATAGCATCGGTAACTGTGGCGCCGTGGTGTAATTCTTGGTTGATAAATTGTGTCACTATTTCGGATTTGTCGGTAATCGCAATAAAATATTTACAACTGTTAATGCTGTCTATCACTTGGTCAACTAAAAAGGCCTTGCTAAATAAACCCAATATGGAAAACAAACCAATTTTGATGCCAAAGATAAAGAACGAACTAAGTGCAATCAACGAGTCCACAGCAAGTAAGGCTTTTCCGACGTTTAAAGAGGTATATTTCTTTAAAATCAAAGCCATAATGTCGGTACCGCCGGAAGAGGCATCGTAGTGGAAAAGAATAGCCGCACCAACCGACGTTAATATCATCGCATAAACCAACTCTAACAACGGTTGGTCGGTAAGCGGTGCCGTAATCGGTATGAATTTTTCCAACAAAAAGGTGATAAGCGAAAACAACAAGCTGCAAAGCACGGTACGAAAACCGGTTGTTTTCCCTAAAAAGATAAATCCAATAAATAAAAGAAATACGTTGATAATGGCAATCCACGTCGCCGCAGAAAACAAAAAGTTCGCACCACCAAGCAAGGTGCCCATACCGCTGACACCGCCGGTGGAAAATCCGTTAGGAATTTTAAAGAAATAAACACCTACTGATAACAAAATTATACCAAAAATTATCATGCCATATTCTTTTGCCGGATGAACTTTTTTTGTCAACTGAATCACGTTCCTATCTATTCGTTATCCAATAACTCCAACTCGGCATAGTAGGGATAATGGTCTGAGGCTTGCGTTTGCTTTACCTCGGCACAAATCGGCTGAAAATGCCGTGAAACAAAAATATAATCAATTTTACAATCCGGGTGTCCGCGATCGTACGAAGGATATGTTTTCGGCATCATACCCAACGCCTCAGTCACCTCTGTCAATCGTTCACGTACGGGATTTAACAGCCAGTCGTACGGCCGCATATTAAAATCACCCATCAAAATCAAAGGAGTTTTGATTTCGTCAATCATACGAAGCAAGACCGTCAACATGTTTTGCCGTTCCCCTACATTCAAACCAAAATGTGTTTGCAACAAGGTGATTTGCCGACCATTTGGCAGTTCTAAAACAACGTGAGCAATCCCCCGTTGTTCGTAATATAACTCATCATCTCTCGGCGGTTCAGGCGGTAAAATCGTCTCGACAAACACAATCGGGAATTTAGAAACAACCGCATTACCGTATTCACTGGACGATGAGCCAAGGTCTGTCGCTTTGGAAAAGTAAAAATGCGGAAATTCCAGTGATTTCGCTATAATTGCCGTTTGATTATCAAAATTCGTGCGTTTTTGATGATTATCCACTTCATTCAACCCGAAGAAATCGGGGCTAAAAAACCGAATTTCTTCCGTCACCTTGGATAAATCGTAATAGTAAGCCTTGTCTTCTCGGTCCGCCGGATGTCCCGAACGAATGTTATAAGTCAATACTTTTAGCTTCACATATAACATCTCCCTTAAAAAAAGAATACTTACCATTTTTTCTGTTTTTTCATTTCCTCGTACAAGGTTACGTAACTTTGATAACGAGAGTGTGAAATTTCACCGTTTTCCACCGCTTCACGAATGGCACAATTCGGTTCATGGGCATGCACGCAACCGGTAAACCGGCATTTTCCAAAATACGGTTCAAACTCTCTAAAACAGTCAAACACTTTGTCGGCATCTATCGGCATGGCTTTTTCCAAATCTAACACCGAAAAACCGGCAGTATCTGCCAAATACCCACCACCGGATAAGCGAAACAGTTCAGCCGAACGCGTAGTGTGACGTCCTCTACCCAGTTTTTTGCTGATTTCGGCAGTTTCGCGATGTAAATTCGGTTCGATTAAATTGAGTAAACTAGATTTTCCGACACCGGAATTACCGGTAACCGCCGTGATTTTTCCTCGCAAAAACTGTGCTAAAGGTCCAACCGTTTTTGCATCGGTATTCGTCACAACAAACACCGAAAAACCGGCTTTTGAATAAATACCCTCTATATCTTTTGTATCTTGCAAATCCGCTTTGGTGATGACCAAAACCGGTTCTATCGCATTATTTTCCGCGATAGCAATTAACGTGTCCAAGAGTAAAAAATTCGGACGCGGCTGAGCCACCGAAACTGTAATCGCCAAACAATCCAAATTCGCAATCGGCGGGCGCACTAAACAATTCCGGCGCGGTAGAATTTCTTCTACCGTGCCGGTTTCGTCATCACTTAGAAGTATCGATACACGATCACCGGCCAAAGGAGAAATCCCTTCTTTTCGAAAAGAACCCCTTGCCTTACATTCGTATACCGTATTTTCCACCTCTACGTAGTAGAAGCCACCTAAACTTTGTAAAAGC
>JAGBSU010000193.1 GCA_017631705.1 Clostridia bacterium
TGGTTGCTTTATTATCCGCTTGACAAAATGACAGCAAAACATACCGACACGCTGATTACGATCAATCAAGACGATTTTGCGTTGGCAAAAGAGAAATTTAAGATTGCCAACATCCACTTAATGCACGGTGTGGGTGTTGACTTTAATCGATTGGAATGCGATGTGAAACGCCAAGATATCCGGTCGGAACTTGGGCTTTGTGACGATGATTTTATTCTGTTATCCATTGGTGAATTGAACAAAAACAAAAACAACATTTCCATTCTGCGAGCCATTCACAAATTGAACAATCCCAAACTAAAATATTTGATTGCAGGAAATGGCCCGTTAAAATCGTATTTGGAACAAGAAATTGCACAAATGGGTTTGTCGGAACAAGTGAAGTTTTTGGGATACACCCGAGAAATCGGCAGATATCACAAAGCGGCGGATGTGTTTTGTTTTGTTTCCCACCGTGAAGGGTTGGGCTTGGCCGCCATTGAAGCGATGTATTCCGGTTTGCCGCTGATTACTTCCAATATTCGCGGAATCAACGATTATTCGGCGGAAGGTGTCACCGGATTCAAGGCGGCACCGGGCGATGTGGATAAGCTTGCTGAGTCGATAGATAAACTGATGAAATCTCCCGAACTAAGAGAAACGATGGGAGATCATAACAAAAAAGCAGCCTTAATTTACAGCAATGAGGAAGCAAAAAAAGCTCTCGAAAAAATTTATTTTTAGGTAGGGATGCCAAATGTTGGTAACAGTTATCATACCGGTTTATAAAACCGAAGAATATTTGGCAGATTGTGCGAATTCGGTTTTAAATCAAACCTATTCCAATATTGAACTGATTTTGGTTGACGATGGTTCGCCGGACCGTTCACCTCAAATATGTGATGAAATCGCGGCAAAAGACAGCAGGGTAAAGGTGATTCACAAACCAAACGGCGGTGCGCACACCGCACGTAACCGTGGTGTTGAAGAAGCCCGTGGCGACTATGTTATGTTCTTGGATTCCGACGACTGGTTGGATGAACAAACCATCGAAATTCTTGTCAAGAAAGTTACGGAAGAACAGTTGGATATTGTTCGCTTCAATTATGTTAGAGAATTCAACAACGGTTCTCGTATCAAAGCAAACACGTTTTTGAAAAGCACCACGTACGATGCGGATGCTTGCAAAGAGGTGTACCGGCAAAGCCTTGGCCTGATTGGCGAGGAATTAAGTCATCCCGAAAGCCAAAACTTCCTTGCTTCTGCGTGCTTTAACATTTATAAGCGAGATTTGATTGTGGATAATCACATTCAATTTGAACCGATAAAAGAACTGGGTAGTTTTGTGGATGGTCTTTTTAACGTGCAGTGTTATTATCACATGAAAAGTTTTGCGTATTTGGATTGCGGCCTATATCACTATCGTAAGACCAACGCCGGTTCGGCCACCTCGAATTACCGAGAGAATTTTCTAAGAAAGCGTAATTTGCTGCTTTCGAAACTTCAAAAGATTGCCGAAACATTCATGGTGGAACATATTGAGGAGGCCATGAATAGCCGTATTGCTATCGGTACCATGGAACTGTTCTTGAACGTTATGCGACACAAGTGCGGTTTTTTTGGAAAGTACAAAGAGTTTAAAGAAATTTTATCGGACGATGTGCACAAGAAGGCGTTGAAAGCATTTGATATTTCACATCTTCCGCTGAAATGGAAAGTATATTACTCTCTCATTAAGATGCGATTTGCTCTCGGCGTATATTTCATGACATCTGTAATTCGAAAACTTATGACAAGGGGGAAATAATATGCACAACATGCCGCTTGTGTCCATTGTGATACCTGTATACAATGGGGCCAACTATGTCAAAGAGGCCATTGATGCTGCATTGGCACAGACGTATACAAACATTGAAGTTGTTGTCGTAAACGATGGCTCTGTTGACGACGGTGCAACGGAGAAGGTTTGTCTTGCTTACGGTGACAAGATTCAATACTACAAAAAAGAAAATGGCGGCTGTGCTTCCGCAATCAATTATGGCATTTCGATGGCGAAAGGCGAGTATATCTCCTGGCTGTCACACGATGATTTGTACGATCCAAACAAATTAGAAACCCAAATATCTTTTTATGAAACCTATGGTTTAGATAGGGAAAACACGATTATCAGCAACACAGGCAGACTGATTGACGAAAACGGAAACACTTTTTATCATCCTGGTGTCAAAGGACAAAAAAGGTTGTTTTCAAAAGATATGTTCCGCTACTTGTTGTTTAAAAAATGTTTTAACGGTTGCGGATTACTGATTCCGAAAAATTTATTCGAAAAAGCAGACTATTTTCGAGAAGATATGCGTTTTGTCCTGGATTGGAATTTGTGGCTCAAATTTGCCATTGCGGATGCCTCTGTTTTTATTGACGATGCCGTGCTGGTTTCCAACCGTCGGCATTCCGGTCAAGTAACCGTTAAACAAAAACAGTTGCACCAAACCGAAGCTATTATGACATGCGAAGAACTGTTTGAACAGTTAGCAAAACTTGAAAAATGGGATTTTCTCTTGGAACTGTATTATTTCTGTTACGCTACCAACAAAGCGGTTACACCGCAAATTCTCAATTGCCTAAAAGAACATCATGTTCCAATTAACGGTTTTTGTAAAATTAAACACCGTGGAAAAATGGTGCTAAGAAGAATGCTGAAAAAAGTATATCACGCAGTAAAGAGATAGTTTCGGAATCGAGGTGAGAGTATGAAAATTTTGCAAATCAATGCTGTTGAAAAGACAGGGTCGACCGGCAGGGCTTGTCAAGAACTCTGTGACTACGCCGAAAAGCACGGTCACGAATGTGTAACAGTATATTCTGTAGGTTCTGTTTCCTCTTCTGAAAAAGGATTCCGAATCGGAAACGCAGTTGATGCAAAAATCCACGCTTTTCTTTCTCGCCTTTTAGGGTTGCAAGGCTATTTTTCCAAGACTTCAACAAAGAAACTGCTGCGATATATGAAGAACTTTTCGCCGGATATTATTATTTTGGGAAACCTTCATGCCAATTATATACATTTGCCTATTTTGTTAAAATATTTATCTCGTAATAGGATTGCTACGGTTGTTGTACTACACGATTGTTGGTTTTACACAGGAAAGTGTTGTCATTACACAGTATGCGGATGTGACAAATGGAAAAACCGATGTGGCAGTTGTCCAATGCTCAAAAAATATAACAGGAGTTGGTTTTTTGACAGAACTGCAAAAATGCAAGCAGATAAACAAAAGTTTTTTTCATCGATCCCTCAATTAGGTGTTATTGGTGTTTCCGACTGGATAACCAACGAAGCAAAACAATCGATGGTATTCAAAAATTCTTCGCATTTTAGAAGGATATATAACTGGATAGATATTGAAACCTTTCAACCGCACGAAACAGGGGAAATAAAAAAGCAATGGGGCTTGAATGATAAACAAATTATTTTGTGCGCCGCCTATTCTTGGGATGTAACTAAAGGGCTATCAACCGTTTTGAAAATTGCTGAAAAACTAACTGATAACGAAAAAATCGTATTAGTAGGGAATATTAGTTCTTCGGTGTCACTTGGTGACAATATCATACACGTTCCGGCAACTGATTCGGCACAAGAATTGGCAAAGTTATATTCGATGGCAGATGTTTTTTTACAACCTTCATTGGAAGAAAGTTTTGGTAAAGTCAGCGCAGAGGCACTTGCCTGCGGCACGCCGGTGGTTTGCTTTAATTCGAATGCGAATCCTGAATTGATTAACCAAAACTGTGGAGAGATTGCCGATGGATTTTCCGCAGAGTCGATGCTTACCTCGATTCGCCTCGCTTTGAAAAACGGAAAATCCTATTATACAGATGCCTGTCGAACATTTGCGGTAAAAAGTTTTGAAAAAGAAAGCAATATTAGAGAATATTTTTCTTTCTTTGATGAGTTGTTGACACATTAAAACCAAATCGGTATAGGAATGATACGAAAATGGCTATTTATTTGTTGAATATGGCTCTAATCTTGCTTTGGGCAGGACTTTTAATCTATAAAAACCCAACAGACCAAAACAAAAAAATGTATTGCGGTTTGGTGGCTATACAGTGGACTTTGATTTCGGGTCTTCGGCATATTTCCATTGGCGCCGACACCGAAGCCTACAAAATGTATTTTGAA
>JAGBSU010000194.1 GCA_017631705.1 Clostridia bacterium
AGGGTGCCGAAGTGGCCAAGTTGGTAGAAAAAGGCAAAGGCCAATTTGCCGGTCCTGAAATTTTGGGTAAAAAATTGGGCGTTATCGGCTTAGGTGCGATTGGTGTTTTGGTCGCCAATGCTGCCAAATCACTCGGCATGGAAGTGTACGGCTATGACCCGTACTTGTCGGTGAATGCCGCGTGGGCACTCTCTCGTTCCATTCACCATGCCGCTACGCTGGAGCAAATTTATGCCGAATGTGATTATATCACCTTGCATTTACCGCTGAACGACGGTACACGCGGTATGATTGGTACCGATGCGTTGGCACAAATGAAGGACGGCGTGCGTGTGCTCAACTTTGCCCGTGGCGAGTTGGTGGACAGCGATGCCATGAAAGCGGCGTTGGCAAACGGCAAAGTCGCCGCCTATGTGGTGGATTTCCCGTCGGACGAAATGCTCTGCGTGGACAATGTGACGGCCATTCCGCATTTGGGTGCTTCCACCCCCGAAAGCGAGGACAATTGTGCCGTGATGGCGGTGCAGGAACTCAAAGCGTATTTGGAGCAGGGTGTGATTCGCAATTCGGTGAACTTCCCTGCTATGGAATTGGAAAAATCCAGCGCGGTGCGTGTGTGTGTGTTACACCGCAATGTGCCGACCCTGCTCGCACAAATCAGCACTGTGATTTCCGAAGCCGGTGTGAACATTGAAACGCTGACCAACCGCTCACGCAAAGACATAGCGTATACCGTAGCGGATATCAGCGACGATATCACACAAGCGGTGATGGATAAAGTGGCGGCGATTGACGGCGTTATCCGTGTTCGCAAGGTTTGATTTTTCAAAACAGAACAGAAATTTTAGCCAATACACAGCGGTGTAACACACCGCTGTGTATTTTTTGTGGGAGGTGCGGCGGGAACAACGGGGTTGTGCCAAAACGGGACCATGCGGTACGGTGTGTTTGTGCGAGCGTGGAAAACACAGCAAAGTATACAAAAAAACGACAGTTTCCATTATTTTATTGCTTATAATAATTCAAAAAAGATTGACAAACTGTTTTGACATAGTGTAGAATAGGATTAAATTATAGGATGGCAAAGTATCTTGCACTTTTTGTTATCTGTTTTATTATTTATTTTGGGAGGACTTACTTATGAGGAAAACACTGAATCGAGTATTAGCATGCTTCCTTTCGGTAGCATTGCTGGTTTCGTGCTGCATTTCCGGCTTGATATTGCCGGCGGCGGCCGATACACCCAACACCAATTTGATCCTGGACGTCAATTTTGACGGGGAGGGTTCGTACTCCGGTTGGGAAATCGCGAACAAAACTGCGATTGTTGCAAACCAAGGTTTCGGTGGCAGCAAGGCGCTGGAATGGACCGCCGGCGGTACCTATTGCAATACGATATATACTCCTACGTTGGAGGCAAACAAACTGTATGTTCTCCGCTACAAGGTTTCCGGCGGTGACGCCGGTATTAAACTCAGTAGTTTAACCAGCAGTATTATTTCGGAAGGAAGCAATGGCGTTATTTCCAACACATCTAACTCAACCGCTTGGAAAGAATTTTTCGTGTTATTTAAGATAAACGCTGAAAAATTATCAGCGGTACAACTGAATAGGAATGACACTTCTAAGGTTGTTTATTTTGATGATATTCAAATCGAAGAATACAAACTCGGTATGAACTTGGCGCCCAACGCAAACGGTGCGGCTTTGCCGATTGCCAATGTCACACACTTACTTAAAAATTTCACCGAGGCTACCGATGGAAAAAACGCTGCCACCTTAGCCACAGATGGTGACAATTCGGTGTGGAAATTTACCGCCGCGAGTGCTGAACCGGGGAAACGGTTATATTTTCATGGTCTTGCTCCGGTGATGACGGCGGGCGCTGAATTTGACATTTCTTTCCGCTACAAAGCTATTAAATTTAATACGGGGGCGGAAAACACCCATTTGGCAGCACCCCAATTGACCATTATATCGGATGCTTCGGGAAAAGTTACTATCAGTAACTCGACAAACAGCGCAGCCGATGAGAACGGTTGGAAAACCTTTAACGCTACATTTAAAGTGAATGAATACACCTCTCAAATGTTCCTTCTGAGATTCACCCATAGTGCCTCGGAAGTGTTAGTGGACGATTTTGTGTTGGCACAAAAGACATCGGTGGATATTACCGAGGAGACAAAAGTCATTGGAGTCGGCGACCAAGTCACGCTGAATGCCACGATCGTTCCTGCCGATGCAGACGTGGAATGGACTTCGTCAGACGAAAGCATCGCCACGGTGGATAGTGCCACCGGTAAAGTGACCGGTGTAAAACAAGGTACGGTAACCATTACCGCGACCATCGAAGACGGTAAGTCCGACACCTGTGAGGTATCCGTTACGATTCCCGCAACGGCTTTAACCTTGAACAAGACGCAGTTGCATTTGGTGCCTGGCGGCTATCAAACGCTGTTGGTAACGCCAACACCTGCTGATGCTTCTTTGGGAAACATTACTTGGAATTCCGATAACACGGCGGTGGCTACCGTGGATAACAACGGTAAGGTGACGGCTATCGGCGACGGCACGGCAACCATTACCGTGAGCAACGGTACCTTTTCGCAACAATGTGCCGTGACGGTGGATGCTTACGGCAACCGTTTCATTGGCGGTGATATGGAATCCGATAGCGATGCGTCAGTCTGGGAAAAATTGACTACTGAAAAGGGTGCGATTATTCCCGAACCCGGCAACGAAGCAAACCATGTGCTTTCGGTCAATTCCGGCAAGCAATTCTATTATGTTTTCGGCGATTTGTTAGAAGAAAACACAGTTTACACCTTTACCGGCCGTGTGAAGGGTAGTGTTCACACCGATATAGGAACCGGTGCATACCTCGAGTGGAACCTTTCCGGCGGTACAATTATTTCCAACAACCCGGACCGTTGGGCGATTTGTCCTACGACGGGTACTGACGGCAACACATGGGTTGATTTTGAGTTTACCTTCCAATCTCCCGCCACTATAAATAAGAACTATGCGTTAGTGATTTGCAATAAAGGCGATAGTTTTGGCTATTTTGATGACCTTAAATTGGTCAAGCGCACACCGCCCGCTTTGGAATCTTTGACGATTGTGTCGGAAAACGATACGGATATGATTACGGTGGGTAGCCAGGCATTGAATTTGTCGGTCACCCAACTACCCATTGGTATGGATGTTGCGGCGGGAACGCTGACATGGACTTCCAGCAACACGGCAGTGGCTACCGTCGAAAAGACCGGTGAGAAGACCGCTGCGGTGACCCCCGGCGTTGCCGGCGAAGCCGTGATTACCGTGCAAAGCGAAAGCGGTGTCAGCGACACCTTTACCGTGAAGGTAGTGCAACTGGCAACCGCGATTGATATTACCGAAAGCACCTATACTTTTGGTCCGGAAGCCGCACACAAACTGACGGTCAATATGACTCCTGCCGGTTCGTATGCCGGTGTGCTGGAATGGACTTCCAGCAACGAAAACGCTGTCAAAGTGGAAAACGGTGTGATTACCGGTGTCAAACCGGGCATGGCTGTGATTACGGCAACCAGCCCGGTAGATTCGTCGATTACCGACAGCATGACGGTGGTTGTGACCGAATACGGTGAAATGCTGACAGGCGGTGACTTTGAGTCCGATACCGATTTGGGACATTGGAATAGCATACTTAACCCCGAAGGTAGTGCGGGCGGCAGCATTATTGTTGACCCGGCCGATCCCAACAACCATATCCTTTCCTTTAAGCCCTGTCCGAACACCTCGGTGTTCTGGCAATATTTCGGCTTTTATAAGCAGATGAAGTTAGAACCCGAAACCACCTATGTGGTGTCCGGTAAGGTCAAGGGCGAGGCCAAACCGGCTATCGGTCACGGCAATATAGCCTATGCGTATAAGAATACCGAACCGGCTATTGTCAACGGCAATAAACAATCCGGTGAGCCTGCTTCGGAATACTATTATGTCGGTCTAAGTAAGGATTCGTGGAACGATTTTACCTTTACCTTTAGAACCAATAGCAATGCCGCTTCCGGTACTGGTCAAATCTTCGGTTTGGGTAACTTCGGTGTCGGTATTTGCTATTTTGACGACTTGAAACTCAGCAAGCAAGAACCGCAAACCGTGACCGAGATTACGCTGAGTAAAACAGAAGCCACCTACGGTGTGGGTGTGACCACGCAACTTAATTTCACTACCACTCCCTTAAATGCGGATTTAAGCACCTTGGCATGGACTTCTTCCAACCCGAGCGTGGCAACGGTTGACCAAAACGGTAAAGTGGTGACGGTGGCTCCCGGTACTACTGTGATTACGGTGAAAACCTCCGATACGGTGAAAGCTACCTGTACATTAACGGTGGAACGAAAGGCAACGGCTATTTCGCTTTCGAGCAATACGTTGTCGCTGATTCCCAACAGCAGCGATGTTTTGACGGTGATTGCCACACCGTACGGTGCAGAAGTTACGGGGCTTGTGTGGCACAGTTCCGATACGACGGTGGCTACCGTGGATAACAACGGTAAGGTGACGGCTGTCGGCGACGGCACGGCAACCATTACCGTGAGCAACGGTACCCTTTCAGCACAATGTGCCGTGAAGGTGAGTAATTACGGTGAATTACTTGTCGGCGGTGATTTCCAAGACACACCGCTTCCCAATAATTGGGCGGCGATGGTTAACGGTACGGCTGCCGAAGTGGTAGACGACCCGTATGTTGACGGTAACAAATACATGACACTCAAGGTCGGTCAAACCACCGGTGTCTATACCGGTCTCACCTTAAAGGGTGACACGCTGTATAAATTGTCCTTGCGTGCGAAGGGCTTTGCGTCGACGATTACTATCAGCCGTGAGGCGGCAGCCAAATTTTATCCGGCAGATACCGCTACTCACAAAACCGTTTCCGACGGCGATAAGTGGACGACGACGACGATTTATTTCCGTACCGAGGCAACGGGTAACCTTTCGGATATTTTGAGCTTCAAAGCCAACAACAACGGTGTTACCCACATTGATGATATTTCGCTGACCGAGGTTCCGGTATTGACCGGTATTTCGATTTCGGAAGAAAACAATACGACATTCAAAATTGCCCCCGGTAACAAAATCACCTTGACGGCTCGTCCGATTCCGTCTGATTCCTTTATTGAAGACACGGTGGTGTGGTCGAGTGCTGACGGCACGGTTGCTTCCGTGAGCCAAAGCGGTGAAGTGACCGCCGGTGTGCAAGGTACCACCACCATTTCGGCAAAGGTTTTCGGCTATGCTCCGGCTACCGTTACGGTGGAATCGGATTATTATGCCAATCTCGTTCATGACGGTGATTTTGCCAAGAAAAATATTAAGTGGGCATTCCTTAATGCTACAAAACAAGAAAGCAACAAAAGCGGTGTGTACGAGGGTATCGGCGAAAACGGTACCAACGGTTTCCGCTTGCTGACCCAGGGTACTAACTATTACTATGGTCCGTCTATGGTGCTCATGCCGAACAATAGTTATAAAATTACCGTTCGGTACAAGTCAAGCGTAAAGGCTAAGAGGATGCACGAGGTGTACTTTGATGCTGGCGCCGGTACGCTTGAATTGAACGGTACCAACGGCCAATGGACAACGCTGGAAAAAGTCTTCACGGTTCCTCCAACCTACAAAAGCAAAAACTATCAGTTGTCTTTTAATGCGTTGATGGAAACCACAATGCAGGACGATGTCGTGATAGACAGCATTGATATTCGGATGTACGATTCCGGTGTGGATACTACTTCTGCCAACATCAATCCGCCGACGTTACAAATGACGCCCGGACAAAAGTTGTCTTACATCTTGACGGTTACTCCCAACAAGGCTAACACCAACTTCTTGACTTGGACATCCAGCAACGAAAATGTGGTAATCGTGAATAACGGTGCCATTACGGCGGTGGGTGCCGGTACGTCAACCATTACCGTTTCCATCCCGACTTCGACCGGTGTGCCGGTGACGGCTCAATCGGTGGTAACGGTAGTCGGCGATGAGGCATTCATCAAAAACGGCACCTTTGACATCGAAGGTGACACCTCTTGGACTTTGGAAAACGCTACCGTGGTACCGAATGCCGGTATGGCAAATTCCGGTGCACTTGCCATGACGAACGCCTCGGTGGTGACGCAAACGCTGACCGGCTTAAAACCCGGTACGGTATACGTGGCAACGGTGTCTACGAATTCTCCGAACCTTGTCATTAACGCGAAAATCAAAAAAGACGGTGTCAGCACACCGTACATGGCCGGTAGAACCCCGACAGCCTCCGGTTGGCAGCAAACAGCATTTGAATTTGTGGTGCCGGACGATTACGACGGCTCGGCGTTAACCTTCGAATTGACTGCTGCCGATTCCGGTACGGGATATGTGGATAACATTTACTTGACCGAAGGTTTCTCGGAAGCCGACCTGATTGTTTCCGACTTGGTATGGAATGAAGGCGAAACCCAAATGAAACCCGGTACACCTGTGAACTTCACGGTGGTATTGGTAAACGCCGGTACCGAGGCTACCAAATCCAACCGCGATATCGTGGTGGAAATCCGTGTGAACAACAAGGTGATACGCACGTTGGTACACAAGGGCGGGTTAGGTGCCACCGATGCGGACCGTTTGGTTGCGTTGACGACCGATCCCAACGACCCGTGGCTTGCTACCGAAGGTGAGCTGGTTATTTCGGCTCATGTTAACACCACTTTGTCGGTATTGGAAAGCAATACCAAGAACAACGGTATGCAAACCTATATCCGTGTAGCAGAGGAAGCGTTAGTCGCTCCGCAAACGGCACTCGACGGTGGTTTCAACAAACTCGTGTTCAGCGATGATTTCGATACCGCCAATGTCGACGAAAACTTCACCGGTGATTACGGTTACAAGTGGTATCTCAACAATGTGAGCAAGAAGCCCGCCGGTGACAAAAACGACTACCAATTAACCGACGACGGTATTTTGCTTAACGCGAAAAACATGACGAACAACTGGTTACTCACTACCATAGATTCCAAGTCGGGTGCCGGTTGGGAAG
Source organism: Clostridia bacterium (assembly GCA_017631705.1). GTDB lineage: Bacteria > Bacillota > Clostridia > Oscillospirales > Acutalibacteraceae > RGIG3009. The sequence goes on from JAGBSU010000194.1 coordinate 7,061, forward strand.
GCTTTACCCACGGATATTTGGAATTCCGTGCTCGTTTTGAAGATGACCACAACGAACTCGGCAGTACCGTCGGTCCGGCTGTTTGGTCCTTTGATACCGAGAAAATCCTCTACGGTTCTGACCATTGGGTGGAATTGGACTGGATGGAATATTGGCACACGGACGGTCATGATCCCGTTTGGACAGTTTCGTTCCACGAAAACATCATACGTGATGCAGCCGCTCCTTGGGGCGGTGAGGAACAAGTCTATTACAACGAGGGACACAACTACGTCAGAGACCCGAAATTCAATATCGCTACCGGCGACTGGGTGACGGTTGGTTTCCGTTGGCAAAAAGGCTTGATCATCGGCTATGTGAACGGTGAGGAATGCTACCGTCAAAGATGGGGCGGTAAAGACGGCCCTGTTCCGGATGTTCGCGTGAAAACGGGTGAATACAATCCCGATGCGTATGAATATTTGGACGAACAAAAATTACAACTCATTCTCGGCGGCGATTATCGTTGGCCGATGGAACTTGACTACATCCGTGTATGGCAAGAAGACGGCACCTTGGAGTCCAAGCCGGTGCTCGATAACACCTTCTTAGAAGACCACATGACCGATGCTGATGGTAACTTGTATACTTCGGTTACTGCCGAAAACTACGAGGCTATCATTGCCGGTTGGGAAGATTGGGTAGAACTTGATGAGGACCAACAAGCCGTTATCAACGAAATCCTGATTGCCGCCGGCGGTCAAGAATACCCTGTCTTGTGGTTTGAAGCGGAAACCTTAGCAGGTACGGTAGATGCTTTCGTTTCCTATTACGCTTGTGACGAGTACGGCGATCCGTATACGGTAGTCGATGACAGCAACTACGAGTGGATTCTCGAGTCTAAGGAAGAATGGGAATCGCTCACCGATATCGAACGTGCCGCCATCAATGCCAAGGTGAAAGCACTTTGCGGCATGACCTTTGACGAGATGTTATTGTTAGCCGAGGAATTCGGCATACCCAGTCCGGATGACGGCGTACCGTTCCCGGTAGTGGCATTGGTAGGCTTGTTGTTAGGCGGAGCGACCTTGTTCACGACGAAAAAACGCCGCGACGAGGAATAAGTCCGCAAGGGTTATTCGATAAAGTATAGGTAACACCACCGCCCGATGGGAAACCATCGGGCGGTGGTTTGTTATGTGAAACAAAAAGTTTTTTTCTATGGAGGGGGATTACTTTCGCCGTACCTGCGGTGAGCATTTTGCACACATTGTATGTTGTTATAATTTCGTAGAAACCTAAACCAATACCGTAGGGCGGGTGGGCTTTGAAAAAACAATAGGACAGTGCAAACGCGGCGGTACCAACCTTTTGCGGTACCCGAAAAAATCGTCGGGCTTTGCATTTCCTTGATTTTTCGACCGCGGCTCGTTCTCGCAAACTCCGCTCCCATCGTTCTCGCGCTCCGTTGCTCGTCCTCCCCCAAAAAGCAGGCTTTTCGGGGACCCCTATATATTTTCTCACTGCATCCGCCGTGAGGCGGCGCTCGAAAACGCGCCCGCTCTACGATGTTGGTTTGGGGTGCAAAAATACACCACAATACACAACTCCCTTTTTTTATATTTTTTTGCTTATAATAAAAAACATATTGACAAACCGTTTAGCGTGGTGTAAAATAAGACTGTATCATAGGATGGCAAAATTGTTTCTACTTTTTGCTATCTTTGTTATTATTTATTTTAGTAATTATTTATTTTAGGAGGATTTTTTATGAGGAAAACACTGAATCGAGCAGTGGCATGCTTCCTTTCGGTAGCATTGCTGGTTTCGTGTTGCATTTCCGGCTTGATATTGCCGGCGGCGGCCGAAACACCTACTACCAACTTGATCCTGGACGTCAATTTTGACGGGGAGGGTTCGTACTCCGGGTGGGAAGTCACGGACAAAACGGCGATTGTTGATGGCGCTGGTTTCGGTGGCGGCAAAGCGTTGCAATGGAACACCGGCGG
>JAGBSU010000195.1 GCA_017631705.1 Clostridia bacterium
ATCCTCGCCATTCCTCGGTCAAACTGTATATCGGTATAGCCACCTATAAAGCAGGACTTAAAAACGATGTCTATGCGAAAACGGGTGAAACTGAATGGGCAACACATACCGATATTTTGAAACGGCAGATTTTGCATTTACGTTCGAAAAAGGTTTCCGGTTTGGCACTGTATAGTTACAGTTACTTATTCCCCGAAGAAAAAGCGGGCCTTTCCAAAGATAACCTACTTTCCATTGCGGTAAAGGAAATTAAAAATCTATTGTCTGTGTTATAAAAATAGGAATGTAAACTGCTAAAAAGCGAGGTGCTGTATGGCAAAGCATGGAAGAAAACCCGAAAAACGAATACGGTGGAAACCGATTATTGCGGTACTGTGTACAATATTGGTGTTGTTATCCTTGTGCGTAGCCACCACCTATTTTGGTGCGTTGGATGCCATTGCCACCTTGTTTTCCACGTCGGCCGGCGATAAAACTACGCAAGGTAGCACAACGCAAACCACGACTACCGCAACCACAACCACCGCCGCACCGCTTTTGCCGCAACATAACGTGCCGGAAGAAATGAAAGGTGCTTGGCTTACTCCCGGTGTGGATTATCTTACCACAGATAAAGCCACCGCCAAAACCGTAAAACAACAAATCGATACCGCATTTTCGAGCATGGGTGATTGGCAGTTCAACACCTTGTTGTTGCCGTTGTTCCAAAACGGTAAAGCAGTATACCCCTCTCAAATTGCCGAACAGATTTCCTTGGAAGGGGAATCCTTCGACCCGATTGCCTATATTTTCGAAAAAGCCAAAGAACAAAAACTGTTTGTATATGGCATACTCGACTTGCATGTTTGCGAGGGTGAAGATTGGAATCCGCGTACCGCGGCAGGCAAAGACCGCATTATTAAGTTGGCGACAGAAGTAGCCACGCGTTATCAAACCGATGGTTTCTTCCTTTCCGGTTTTTCCTTTGAAAGAAAACAACTGACTGCCGAAGAAAAACCGGCGGCAAAAGATGCTTTAAACCAACTCATGCCCGCCGTTGTCAAAGCGATTACCGATGTGAATCGCAACGCCTATATCGGTTTGTTATCCAACGGTATTTGGGCGCACCGTTCGGTGGATGAACGCGGCTCCGAAACCGGCTCGTATTACGAAGAATTTACCGACGGCTGTGCCGATACACTGTCGTGGGTGGAACAAGGTTTGTTCCACTGTGTCATGGCAGAAATAGGCACTTCTACTGCCCATCCCACCGCATCCTTCCAAAAGATTTTATCGTGGTGGTCCTCGGTTGCCGAAAAACAAAAACTGCCGCTGTACGTTTCGCACGCGGCGTATGAATCCGGCTCGTACCGTGTTGGTTGGAAATCCACCGACCAATTGGCACAGCAATACTTGTACTGTAAAGATGCCACCGCATGGCGGGGGAGTGTCTATCGTTCTCTGCGCAACCTAACGGGTGATAAAACCGGTATCAGCGAAACACTCAAACGCGCCTATGCCGGCACGTTAGACGAGGAATTTATTTATAAACAACTTACCTTGTCGTTCCCGACCAAAACGGAATATACCACCAAAGAATCGTCTATCCGTTTCCAAGGCGGCGGCGATAAAAACTTCCCACTCTTGGTCAACGGTAACGCCGTCGAACTTAGCGAACACGGCTTTTTCTCACTTAATCAACCGCTGTCCGTCGGCAAAAACACCTTTACCTTTTCTCACAAAGGAACAACCAAAACCTATACGGTCATCTATAAGCAAACCTTGCTAAATGCCGTATCACCGAACGCCGATATGCAGGTCGAAGGCGGTAATGTCTTTATTATCAGAGCGGTAGCAAATAAAAATGCGACGGTGAAAGCGAGTGTTGGTAATACAAAACTAACCTTGACCGCCGTTGAAACCAAAGAAGACGAAGGTGGCAACATGCCCACCGATTTCAGCACATTCGAGGCAACGTTCACCTTGCCCGCCGGTAAAATCGGCAGTACTGTGGATTTGGGCAACGTGGTGGTTACCGCTTCGTTAAATGGTCTTACCGAAACCAAAAGCGGCGGCAAAGTGAAAATTAACGCTTTGCCGGTCCCCACAACCACTACTACGACAACAACGATCACCACTCCGGCACCGCCTGTCGGCAACCAAAAGGTCGCGCAAGTCACAGCCGAGTATGCCGAAACCTTTTCCGGCGGCGGATTGGTGGATGATTATTCCCGTCCATACAACTCCTATTTGCCCAAAGGCACTTGTGATTATGTGGTGGGTACGGTATATAACGGCAATTTTTCCTACTACTTGTTGGCTTCCGGTAAACGCATCTATGTAAAAGATGCGGCGTTGTTGCAAGCAACCCTTGCTAACACCGCTTTACAAAACCTTCAAACACAATTAACCGCCACGCACACGGTGTTTCGCTTTACGGCGGATTGGCAGATTCCGGTATACATTCGGGCAAAAGAACAGAAATATTATAAAGATATCACCGACAAAAAACCCAACTACGGTATTGAAAGCTATTCCCAAACGGCCACCTATGTGGAGTTGGAATTTCATTACTTGTCCGCTGTACCTCCGTTGCCGGACATTCAAAACAGTCCATTGTTTTCGAAAGCAACTTGGCTGGCCGGTGAAAAACCCGGTGTGTATATTTTGCGCTTGGATTTGAAAAAGAAAGGTGCTTTTTACGGTTTTATGCCGCAATGGAACGATAAAACCCTAACAATATCCTTCTTAAATCCGGTAAATATTTCCCAAAATCCGCCGGAACAACGGCTGAAAGGTGTTCGTATCTTATTAGACCCCGGTCACGGCACTCCCGACGATAAACCGTGGGAAGCACCGTTTAATTTGGCGTATGCTTTCACTTTGCGTGAAAAACTGGAAGCCCTCGGTGCTACGGTAGATATGACACGCACAACACCTCTCACTCAAACGCTGTCTTTGCAACAACGGGTGGCACAATCCAGACGAAACGATTACCACTTGGTTATCAGCGTGCACATGAACGGCTATGATGGTACAGCCACAGGTGCAACGGTGCATTATTACACCGAATATGCATATACGGTTTCTTCTTCCATCTATCAAAAAATGCATGCGGTGGAAGTGGAATACGGTGTTGGAACAACAGCAAACGGTCGTCCGCGAAACAGCGGTACAGCATGGGATACGCTGTATATGACACGCTCTATTTTCCATTGCCCGTCTATTCTGTTAGAATGTGCCTTTTTAGATAATACTAAGGACAAAGAGGCGTTGGTTGATCCTATATACCGCGATAAACTTATGCAAGCGGTGACCGACGGTGTGGTTAACTATTTCAATGCGATGCAATAAAAGGTGCAAAATAATGTTTTCATCGAACTTTTCAGAAAATGTATTTTTATCGGCTTTGGGCGAACGGTGTCAGCACTGTTCACCCAAAGCCTATGCCTTGTTGGACTCCACCAACACAGAACTGTGTCGCTTGGCAAGAGAGGGAGCCCCCGAAGGAACGGTTATTTTTGCCGACGAACAACAAAAGGGGAGAGGGCGGCGCGGACACACTTTTTTTTCGCCGCTTTCCGGTTTATATATGAGTTTATTGTTGCGTCCGCAAGCCGAGGTATCGCCTCTTCATATCACGACAGCCGCCGCTGTAGCGGTAGCCGAGGCGATTGAGCAATTAACGGGAATACCGGCAGGAATAAAATGGGTAAACGACATTTATTGTAACGGCAAGAAAGTATGCGGCATTCTCACAGAAGGCGCTTTTTTTCCTGGTAGCGCGCAGTTACAATATGCGGTGCTTGGTATCGGTATCAACGTAGGTTTGATGGAATTTCCGGAAGAATTACGGGAAATTGCCACCTCGGTTTCCAATGAATGTGGTTTCGAGGTGTCTAAAGAAGTATTGATTGATGAAGTATTGAAAGAATTGGAA
>JAGBSU010000018.1 GCA_017631705.1 Clostridia bacterium
CAACCGGTCGCTTACGAATCGTTTTAAGATTGGGCAGAACGGTATTCCAAATTCGGTGTGGATCGGAGTGTAGACTTCTATAACCCTTTCCGTACCGGTGATGTGCCGATTGGCTTTACTGCTTATACAATCTATAACCAATTGTCCGCTGCGGCTCCTGAATTGCGTGGATTGTGGGGAATGTCATTGATTCCCGGTACACCGAAGGATGACGGTACGGTAGACCACTCTGCACCGGCAGGTGGCACGGGCGCTATGATGTTGACCACCGCTGTTAAACATGGTGTTGAGGACGAAGCCTATGAGTTCTTGAAATGGTGGACCAGCACGGAATCGCAAATCCGTTACGGCTCGGAATTGGAAGCCACGATGGGTATCGCAGCGCGTTATGCACCGGCCTCATTACAAGCCTTTGAAGAAATGGGTTGGACAGATGAGGAAAAGGCGATTTTGAAGGCACAACGCGATTGGACGCAAAATGTGTTTTCTATTCCCGGTGACTACATGTTGGCTCGTTCGTTGACTAACGCTGTGCGTGCGGCTTTGGATCAACATGCGGAACCGCGTCGAATGTTGGCAAAATATAATCGTGACATTAATGCGGAAATCAAACGCAAGCGTGCCGAATTTAATTTGGATTAAGGGGGTGAGGTAATTGAAAGCAAAAACCGCTAGTTTACACAAGCAGGCGCGACAGAGTTACTTATCGCACTATGCGATGTTGTCGCCGTTCTTAATTGCCTTTATCATGTTTACTATTTTGCCGATTTTAGCCTCCATGCTCCTTGGCTTTACGGATTTTAACATGGTTCAGTTGCCGAATTTTGTGGGCCTCGACAACTACGTCCGCTTGTTGTTTGACGACGATGTGTATATGATTGCCCTCAAAAATACGTTGTTATTAGCTTTGGTTACCGGCCCGATTGGCTATATTTTAAGCTTTGTTGTGGCGTGGTTGATTAATGAGTTGGGGCGCAGATTCCGCGTGTTGTTTACATTCCTTATGTATACACCTGCCATGTGTGCTGCTGCATCGACTATTTGGATCTTCATTTTTTCCAGTGACACACAAGGTTTTTTGAATGATATTTTATTAAAGCTTGGCGTGATTACTACACCGGTTAGCTGGTTAACAGACCCTACATATAACATGACGGTTGTTATGATTATTACCATTTGGGGTAGTTTTGGCACTGGTTTCTTATCGTTTGTTTCCGGTTTACAATCCTTAGACCGCACCTATTTTGAAGCGGCGGCTATTGACGGATTGCGCAACCGTTGGCAGGAATTGTATTACGTTACCTTCCCGCAGATGCGTGAATTCTTATTGTTCGGTGCGGTGCAGTCTGTTTCCAGCGCTTTTTCCATTGCACCGACTATTACCGGTAATCCCAGTACCAACTATTCAACACACACGTTGGTTTTGCACATCCTGGACCATGCCAATATTCGTTATGAAATGGGATATGCTTCGGCAGCTGCCGTCGTGTTGTTCTTGTTGATGATTTTGGCATGGACAGCGACCAACAAGTTGCTGTCGAAAGTTTCGGCGTAAAGGGGGCGGCAGAATAATGGGGAAAATTAAAAGTTGGTTAGAAGAACTACACGTAAAAAACAGTCGTGTAATTCTTTCTCGTTCCAAAACAGGTACATTTTTCATCGGTTTTTTCGTGGCATTGATGTCCGCCTTTATGATTTTGCCGGTGTTTTACGCGGTGGTTCAAGCTTTTAAGCCGATTGAAGAGGTTTTCGCATATCCGCCTAAATTTTTCGTTAAAAATCCCACTTTAGACAACTTCAAAATTGTGTTGAAATTAGCGGGTAACCTGTGGGTGCCGTTTAGCCGTTATTTGTTTAACAGCTTATTAATTTCGGTTATCGGTACATTTATTACGGTTTTTGTTTCGTCAATGGCATCTTATCCGTTGGCAAAAGGGCGTTTTCCCGGTCGCCAACTGATTTCCACGGCGATTGTTTGGGCTATGTTGTTTAACGGTAACGTAACAACGATGCCGCGCTATTTAATCATTGCCGGCTTGGGCATGATTGATACGTATTGGGCAATTCTGTTGCCTGCTTTGGCGAGCACGATGGGCGTTTTCTTGATGCGACAATTCGTGATTTCCACCATTCAGGATTCTACCTTGGAAGCTGCTCGTATTGACGGTGCCGGCGAATTTAAAATCTTCTTCAGCATTGTGATGCCGAGCATCAAGTCCGGTTGGTTGACGTTGGTTATGTTCTCGTTCCAGGGATTTTGGAACAGTGCATACGGCAACTACATTTATAGTGAAGAATTAAAACAATTGCCGGCGGTGCTTTCTTCTATCGCGGCAGGCGGTATTGCCCGTGCTGGTGCGGGCTCTGCCGTAACGGTGATTATGATGATCTTACCGATGCTTGTTTTCTTAGTTTCACAAAGTTCTATTACGGAAACGATGTCACATTCGGGCTTGAAATAAGCGGGTCAGTCTTGTAGGAAAGGTGCGTGTTTGTCCATGCCGAAAAAACTATTAGGAGTGCTCTTGGCGGCAATTGCTTTGTTAGCAATGCCGTTGACCGTAGGGGCAACGCCGTTATCGGCGGTCCCGTATACTACCTATGATTACAATCTGTACGACGAGTCGGTTGTAGCACCGGTGGGTTATGTTCCCTCAGAGCGTATTACCTCTAGCTCGTTAGGATTGGAAACTCCGATGTCCACACCGAGTGATATTTATTATGATAATAAAGAATCTATTTATTTGTTGGACAGCGGAAACAGTCGAATTTTGGTTTTAAGTACCGATTTAAAACTTAAAGAAATTATTGCAAATTTGCCGGATGAAAACGGTGAACCGGCTCAGTTCCCGGCTGCTGAAGGCTTAACTATTGGCAACGACGGGCGGCTGTACATCGCCGATACCGGAAACGAACGGGTTTTGGTATATAATGCCGACCGTACATGGGCGTATACCCTGACGCGTCCTGAAACCTCACGCTTGGAAGAAGACCTCTTGTTTGACGTGAGTAAGGTCTCGGTTGACAATCGCAACAATTTGTATGTGATTGCTAAGAGCGGTAACAAGGGTGCCTTTGTATTTGACGGTGAGGGCAATTACCTGCGCCTGTTTGGCGGTAACACCGTGGTGCAAACGGCAGAGGTTATTATGAAATATCTGTTGCGACCGTTCTTAACACAGTCGCAGTTGGAAGCGATGGCCTCCTCTGTGCCGATTACTATCAGCAACTTTGATGTCAACGAGGAAGGCTTTATGTACACCTCCACCATTATCACCGGTAAAACCACGGTGCCGGCGGGTGTTATTCGCAAGTTGAACTATTTAGGTCGAAACATTTTAGATGAGGAAATAATTTTCGGTGACCGAGAATGGACTCGTAACGTTGCCGGTGACAGATCGCTGACAACTTTCGCCGACTTGGATGTTGACGAAGACGGTTTTATGAATTTACTAGACCAAGGGCGCGGAAAGGTTTTCCAATACGCTGAATCGGGTGAGCTGATTGCAGTATTTGGTTCTTACGGCGATCAATTCGGTCAATTCGGTAACAACCCGCCCGCATTAGAAACAATTGGGAAATCAGTGTGTGTGGTTGATAAAGAAAAAGCGTGCATTATTCGCTTTGAACCCACTGCGTACGCGGAAAGCTACCGTGAAGCACTTTTGAAATTAGAAAAAAATGACTTTACCGGTTCTTTGGAAATTTGGCAACAAATATTGGAAGATAACTCAAACAATACCAACGCTTACTACGGTATTGGTAGCGTATATGATATGCAGGGCGATTACAAACAGGCAATGAAATATTTCAAAATTGCCGGTGACCATGTTGCTTATTCCGAGTCGTTCCAAGAATATCGTAACATTGCTATCAAGAAGGCTTTTATTCCGGTGGTTTCCGTAGTTGTGGTGCTGTTGATTGCTTGGTTTTTGGTGAAAAAATTCAGAAAAAAGAAAGCCAAGGCGGTTTCCACCAGCGCGTATTCCAAGTTGGAAAGTAAATACACATTCCCGCTATACACTTTATTCCATCCGATGGACGGTTTCTCACAATTAAAGCCGCGGAAAATCGCTTCGTGGCGAGTATCCGTCTTGTTGTTGTTGCTTTTATTTGTAGTGTTTACCTTGCAATATTTTTTAACAGGGTATATCTTCAATTTGAATCGGTTGGTTGATTACAGTTTACCGATTATGCTGATTAAGACAATGGGCATCGGATTCTTGTTCGTAATTGCGAACTGGGCAGTATGTACATTGTTTAACGGTAACGGTAATTTGAAGGAAATTACTTCTGTTACAGCCTATTCATTGTTGCCGTTGGAATTTGCCATGGTTATCAATGTAGTGTTATCCAACTTCTTAGCAATGACCGAAGGTGCCATCATGAACATTATTCTGGTGGTTGCCATTGCATGGACGGTTCTGTTGTTGGTGTGTGGTTTATCCTGTATTCATGAATACAACATGACACAAACCGTTATCTCCGTTATTGCTACAGTTTTTGGTATGGCTGTGATTGTTTTCTTACTTATTATGTTCTTTAGTTTATTGCAACAGACCGGCAGTTTTGTGTACTCCATCATCTTGGAAGCCATTCAGCGTTAAGGAAAGGAAGGATGACAATATGAAACAATTCAGCAAGATTTTCCGCATCCTTCTTTGCTTGATGTTGTCGGTTGTTTTGGTGCTGTCTATGAGCAGTATCGCTATGGCCGATGAAGCGAAAAACGAAGAAGTGGTTTTGGAAGGTACAAACACCATTGTGAACGGTGATGAAGTAGTTACTTTTGAGCCGGTAGCACAAAATCAAGGGATGGCACTGTATGCCGACATGAGTAACGGGTATTTTTATCTTGAAAATCTCGTTTCCGGCAAAAAATGGTACAGCGTCCCGATTGATTCAGACATTGACCCGTATACCGCGGGTAAGAACTATACCAATTTGCGTTCACAAGTGGTGATTGAGTATATCAGCGCCTCCGAAGTGGCTTGGAGTTCTCCGCAGTTTGCAAATAGTTATTCGGATGCTTCGTTTGAAGTGAAAAAAGTAAGCAACGGTATTTGTGTAACTTATGTGTTTTCGGCATTGGGAATTTCGTTTGATGTGGAATACACCTTGCAAAACGGTTATTTAGATGCTAAGTTGCGCTTGGACAGTATAAAAGAGGATGAATTTAAGGTAATCTCCGTTAATGTACTTCCTTCATTTGGTGCCGGAAACTGGGAAGCTGAAGGCTACCTGTTTGTGCCGGATGGTAGTGGTGCCTTGGTTACTTTTAACAACAAAATCATCACGACAACAAATTACAAAGCCATGGTATACGGCACCGAAGCAACGACGGTTGAGGAAACGAAAAAAACAAACACCGAGTCGATTCGCTTGCCGGTGTTCGGCACGGTGACGGAAAATAATGCTTTGATGGGTGTGATTACCCAAGGGGATGCGGTTTCTTATATCACCGCCGTGAACGGTCATGACCGTTGCGGATATAATGCAGTAAGCAGTATCTTCCAATATCGTTTTGTGCAAAGCCAATTGAATATGTTTAACAAAAAGAATGTAAATATGTTGGCTTCACCGGCTGTCGGCTTGGATGCTTATACAGTACGATACTATGTTTTGGACGGCGATAAAGCCAATTATACCGGCATGGCTTCGGCTTATCGTGATTATTTGATTAAGGAAAAAGGTTTTACGAAAAAAACCATTACACCGAAATTCCATGTGCGTACGCTTGGCTTTTATGAAGAAAAAGCAAGTTTTCTCGGTGTGATTCCGTATACCAAGAAAGTAGCATTGACCACCTATAGCGAAGCCATGGAAATAGCTAAGGATTTGACAGAGAGCGGTATTGACGCTTTATCCTTACAATACTTCGGATGGAGTAACAGTGGTATTACCAACAAGAAGATCCCGAACGCCGCGACACCGGTCGGTACTTTAGGCGGCAAAAAGGCATTTGCTTCGCTGGTGGATTATTGCAAGCAACAGCAATGCGTTTTGGTCCCCGAAGTAGATTTACTGACCTTCCAGAAAAACGGTAACGGCGTTCGTGCGAATAAAGATGCGGCGCGTACCGTATTTGGCAAAGTGGTGCGCCGCAGTGAATATATTCTTTCCAACTATGTTTACAAATTGCAATCGGATGTTACGGCGCTGGTGTCACCCACCAAAATGGACAAAGTATTCACCACCTACTTGGAATCCCTTAAAAAGCAGGGGATTACTCATGTGAATTTGGGGAACTTCGGTGATTATTGCTATGCAAACTATTATTTAAAGGATGAACAGAATCGCTCCTTGTTCCCGCAAAAAGCAGAAGAAATTCTCAAAAAATATAACGATGCCGGTATCGCGGTCAGCGTGAGCGGCGGTAACGCCTACACTTTACCGTATGTCAGTAGAGTTACCGATGTGCCGGTGTGTTCCAGCGGCTATGATATGTTTGATATCGATGTGCCGTTCTACCAAATTTTGTTACACGGTTATGTATCATATACCACTAAACCGATTGTGCAAACCGCAGACCCCAAGGTCACCTACTTAGCAGCTGTGGAGAACGGCAGTGAGCTGTTGTACAACGGTATGCACGAAGAAGCGTCCGAACTGTTTGATACCGACTACACGCGTTTTTACGGTTCTACATGGAGATTGTGGAAAGATACAGCGGCTGAACAACACAAAGCTTATTATCCGTTGCAAGCCAAAGTTGCTGACCAAGAAATCATCGCACATACTGAAGTGGCGGAAAAAGTTTATCTTACGAAATATGCCAACGGCGTTTGCGTGGCGGTAAACTATAACAAAACCGATGTGGTGTTAGAAAACGGTAAAACAGTTGGTGCACTCAACTTTATCGAATGGAGGGAGAACGCATGAAACAAAAAAGACGGCTTTCGCTGGCACAACGTCAAGCGTGGGCAGGACGAGGCTTCGTCTTACCGTTCTATTTCGGTTTCCTCTTCTTCTTCCTGACGCCGGTTGTACAATCTATTCTTTTCTGCTTTTCTGAAGTGAAGGTGGAAATCGGCAGCATCGTGCGTACTGATGTGGGTTGGGAAAACTTCCGGTATATTTTTCAAGAAGACCCCAACTACACTACGAAACTGATTTCAACGCTTACGCAGCTGCTTTGGCAGGTTCCGGTTATTATTGTGGCAAGTTTGTTTATTGCCTTAATTCTCAAATCGGACTTTCGCGGCAGAACGGTTGTCCGCGCCATTTTCTTCTTACCGGTGGTTCTTGCCGGCGGTATCGTTATGTCGATTGTGCAACAAGACACGCTGTCCTCTCAGGTTATGAACGGCGGCATGGTTGCTTCGGGTGCAATGGTTGATACCAACGCTTTACAGGACCTTTTGGTCAACTTGGGCTTGGGGGATGACATTACTAGAATCATCAATCTGATTTACAGCAACCTTTTCAATTTGCTTTGGAAATCCGGTGTGCAAATGATTATTTTCTTAGCCGGTGTACAAAGTATACCCGGTTCGCTGTACGAAGCCTCTGCCATTGAAGGTGCTACGGCGTGGGAAGATTTTTGGAAAATCACAATCCCCATGTTAGGGCCCATGATAATGCTGAATATATTTTACACAATTATTGAAACGTTGGTCGACACGCAAAACGTCGTTATGATTAAGGTGCTTGCTGAGTTTGATCGCGTGGAATTGGGCTTGGCTTCCGCTATGGCGTGGGTTTACTTCTTGGTGATTGCGGCTATTTTAGGTATTATTGCATTCCTGTTCCGCCGCGTCAATGTGAAATCGTGATAAGGGAGGAAACAATATGAAAACAGCATTAAAAAAAGTGAATCCCTTGATTTTGCGTCGCCGTGCACAAGGTGCTGCGG
>JAGBSU010000196.1 GCA_017631705.1 Clostridia bacterium
CCCAAAGCCCAACCGTGGTTCCGTGTGGCACATGAGGAGGCAGGACTTACCGAACTGGTGGCACCAACTGCCGATAAAGGTAGCGCGGCAAAAGCAATAATGGAAAAATTCGGTGTCGTGTCGGAACAAACGATGGCTTTCGGCGATGGCCCCAACGACACGGCTTTGTTAGCAGTGGTTGGGCATCCCTATCGCATGAAAGGTTCTTTGGAAACAGTTTGTCCTCATGCGGTAGTGACAGAGGATGTTGTTTCGGTGCTTAAAGAACAGTTCCGCTTAAGATAAAACGAGACTCCCTTTGCGATTTCGCATATTCCATTGATATCTACAGATTTTGTGGAGGCAACTCTTGTGGGTTGCAATGATAAACAACATCGTGTATAATAAAAGCGTGAGTGATAAACACTCACGCTTTTGTTGTTTGATGGTAGCATTGTGTTACGGTTTCTAACCGTGCCTCGGCACCGGCCATGACATTTGTCAGCGAAGAGGCTAACAACGGATAAGCTTTTGCCAATTCATCGGGAAGCAACGACGGTATTTTAGCACCCGATAATGCGGTGGGGGCAAGCTGTGCAATGCGTGCGGCTGTTAGCGGTAATGCGGCACTGGCTGCGGTTTGGTACAAGGCATTCGGCACGGCAAAAACTGCCGCGGGTGTGCGACTGTCGGCGGCGTACAAGGAACGCAGAACGGTGTATATTGCTACGTTTAAATAAGAGGAGACCTCTGTAGTCAGGTCGTCGTGATTGCACCGCTGTAACAGTTCAAACAGCACGGTTATCGAATTAAGTACCAGTTTTTTGTTAAGGACCGGCAGCATGCGGCCGGAGGAACGCCCGCCTTCGTTTTGTGCGGTGGATTCGGGAATGTCGTTTATCGCAATCATGGCACCGGATTTATCGGGGGTGCGCCCTAATAAATAGTCGCACGAAACGTTATAATAATCGGCTATGCGCACAACGAAATCCAATCCGCATTCGCGAATGCCTTTTTCGTAGTGTGACAGCAAAGCTTGTGAAATTTTCAGCGAGACGGCAACCTCTTTTTGACTTAAACCGCGTTCCTTACGCAATAGCGTAATGGTGCGGGAAAAACTCGCATGCATACTGCTAATCTCCTTACTCGATTTATACTGTGGGTTTTTAATTATACTTCAAGATTTACAATTTGTAAAGTGTGCGAAATGCCAATTTTAGGAGGAAATTTCTGTGAAAAGTTACAAAATCCATCTGATTCGTCACGGATTGACCGAGGCAAACGAAAAAGGTTGGTATTTAGGACTAACGGATTTGCCGTTATCGCCTGCCGGTCTTAAGGATTTGTTGCAAAAAAAGGAACGCGCCGTTTATCCTTCGGCTACACGGTTTTATACCAGTCCTTTGATGCGTTGTAAGCAAACGCTTGCTACGCTGTATCCGCAGAGTCAAGCCATAGAAGCAGACGGATTGGTAGAATGTGATTTTGGGGATTGGGAAGGAAAAACTGCTGCCGAATTGCAACATGATGATGCTTTTCGTGATTGGATTGCCGGAAAACGTTCCGAAATCCCCGATGGGGAAAGTGCGGCAGATTTTCAAAAACGAGTGATGGAAGAATTTGAAAGAATTGTGCAAGACGTTTTGCGCAGCGGTGATACCGATACGGTGATTTGCACACATGGTGGTGTGATTATGATGATTATGGCAGCGTATGCTTTCCCACGTGCCGAAATGTCGGCATGGGGAACAGAGGGCGGTTGTGGATTTACTTTGCGTATCACGCCGTCGTTGTGGATGCGTGAACCGGTTGCCGAAGCGATTGATTATGTGCCGTTAATACCCGAACCGTAAAAAAATGCGTGCTGTTCATAAAAACAGCACGCATTATTTGTTACTACATCCCCACTCTGCCGTAATGTTCCTTGGTGTAACCTGCTACTATCGTAAACAGGTGGGTTGCCGCCCAAAAGATTCACGCTCCCTTCGTCCCACCGAGGTGGGGAGGTCTGCAATCGGCTTTCGGAGAAAGGCTCCCGTACAAAAAATGTAGTAGGGTTATAAAAGAACGGTCCGCGCACAGGGCAGGGAGATAAAAACTTATTGTTCTAATTCTTCTATTTCATAAAGGTCTGCTAAACGCTCTTCAAAAATTTGTGCGATTTCTTCAAATTCTTCGTCATCTTCAATCGGTAACAACAAATCTTCGCCGTTTTCTTCTTTGACGGTTAGAATTACCAACTCGCCGTCATCGTTCAGCAAATCCTCCGGATTGTGGTACACCGGCAACAACGCTACGTAACGACCATCGTCGGTTTCAATGGCATCCAGTATTTCAAATTCATGTTGGTTACCCTCGTCGTCGACGACAGTTACCAAATCATTTCCGTATTCTTCTGACATTGTTCATTCTCCTATCTGAGCCTTGCTCACATGCTATCTTTATATTACCTTTTTTTTATTGGTTCGTCAAGTGGAAAAATGTTGTATAAAAAAATTAAATAAAGTTGAAAAAAACTATTGACAACTACCAAAAACTGTGATACACTATAGTTGACAAAAGGAAAAGACAAGTCAAGAAAAAGTTAAGGAGTGAGTCCCGTGTACTAAGAAGCGGCACCCCTAAATTGAATGAAAGAGGTGAGTCCAAAGGTTTACTAAGTTTGAACCCGGACGATCAAGTAATCAATTTTAATGAAAGGTGATTCCCATGAGTCAAACGAGAGGTTTCCGTAAAATCATTTAGGAAAGGAAGAGTCCCATGCACTAAGGACACTCGCTTGAACGAGAATCAAATAAATAATTCAACCTAATATTCAACCTAATATCATTTCAAGCCGTCATGCGGCTTGTTGTATCAGATGAGATATAATAGACAATTATGAATCACTTGCCCGCCTTTGGTTTTGCCAAAGGCGGGTTTTCTTTTGGATAGTCTCGGCAAAAAAGGAAATACTATCCGCAAGATGGGGGTGGTGACATGAAAAAGACAGGACAATATCTCATCATCGGTTCGTTAGCGGGAATTGCCAACGGCTTGTTCGGTTCGGGCGGGGGATTGTTTTTGGTACCGTTATTTACCAAATGGAGCGGTATGGAACAAAAACGTGCATTTGCCACTTCGGTAGCGGTGATTGTTCCGCTTTCTATAGTTTCGTTATTGGTGTTTTTATGGCGAGGCAAACTGCCTTTTGGCGAAGCATTGCCGTATTTGATCGGCGGCGCTGTGGGTGGTGTGTTGTCCGGTTTGTTGTTTCGCAAACTGTCTGCCACCGTTTTACGCCGTTTATTCGGTATTTTGCTGTTGTACGGTGGGTTACGGGCGGTGTTTTTATGGTAACTTGGTGGTTGGCGGCGGCAGTCGGTATGCTCACCGGTATTATCAGCGGGTTTGGTATCGGCGGCGGATCGTTACTCATTTTATATCTCACCGCGGTTAGGGGGGTAGACCAGTATACTGCCGGCGGCATTAATTTAC
>JAGBSU010000197.1 GCA_017631705.1 Clostridia bacterium
CCCCACCAAAAAGCAAGGCATATATGAATTTTCAGTTTGTTGCGGGCGATCAGAAACTCCTACCGCCTGGGTATTCGGCACACTGCCGATTTGGCTATATAACTTTTCAAACAATTCGGGCAATTGGCGAACGTGATGAAAAACCGCATCACTTTGCCGCAAGCCTAATTTACCGTCGGCAACCGGTAAAAGTTGTTTTACTTGCCAAAGCACCCCCGCCTTGGCATCAAATGCCGCGACGGAGGTTGTGTAATTGCTGGTATCCAGCCCTAAATAACAGTTCATTGTTCTACTTCGGCGCCACGGGAGATGCCGCCCAATACACCGTTGATAAACGTGGCATCTGCCTCACCGCCATAGAGTTTGGCCAGTTCTACGGCTTCGTTAATGGAAACGCTGACGGGGATTTCTTCTTCCCAAAACATTTCATACAACGCTAACCGAAGAAGGGTCAGCGCCACACGCGACAAGCGCGCCTTGCTCCATTTGTGAGAAAACTCCGAGATTTTATTATCAATCTCTTCCAAATGGGCAACCGCACCCTCTGCCAACGACACGGCAAAGTTGTTGCTAACGACATCCCGCGCTTCACCCGCGTTATCAATTATTTCCGAAATGGAAGCATCGGAAAAACTTTTCTCGAACAAAATAAAAAATGCCAACTCACGTGATGCTCTTCGAGTCATGCTCTACACAAGCCTTTCTTTCTAAAATCCTTATTGTTTTTCTTCTTCTTTTGCGGCAGCGTCTTCCAACACAACACCGGCAACGTGTACGTTGACTTTGGTCACCGGTTTACCGGTCATGGATTGTACTTCGCTCTTGACGGCGCGTTGCACTTGACCGGCAACGTCCGGAATGCGAACACCCAGTTTGAGATTGATATATAACGTGACAACCGTTTCGTTTTCGTTATTGACAATCGCCACGGATTTGGAAGCGGACGAATTCATCAAACCGCGAATATCTGTGCGGGTTGCCATGCTCGCAACACCGGGCACTTCCATCGCCGCCGTAGAAGCAATCGTTGCGATAACGTCTTCCGAAATAATGCAGCGTCCTTCGGGCGCTTGATATCCTTTATCACCCATAATAATATCCTCCCTTTCCTTTGTAACTTATATTATATACCACAAAGGACCTCGGGGCAACAGTTTTTTGTTAATTTACTGTAAGAATATTTATTTTTTGTGCAGAAATATTCGCTTGTGACGTCACAATTTGCGAAATCTTGGCGGCATCTTGCGCTGTTAGGTCTTTACTATGCACCACAATGCTGCAAGAATCGTTCTCAATATACGCCAAGCAATCGGTAAAGCCTTTTGCCTTCACAAGGCTTTCGATTTTACTTTCTTGTTCAATTGCCTTAGCAAGTGCGATTACTTGTGCGGTGACAGCGTTCTTTTGTTCTTCGGTTGCTTTGACGTCGCTAAGTAGGTCTTTAACGGTTTGTGTGGCTTCTTTACGGGAGGTTTCACGGTTTTTTCGTGCCATTTCAAAATATTCTTCCGGTGTTTGCTCTTCCCTGTTTTCGGCATTACCGTTAACATTCAATGCTTCACCCAAGGTCTTATCGTCCTCACCGGGTTTTGCCCCCGCTTCAATTTGAATGTTACTGTCCGGCAAAACCGGCGATTGTGCGAAATAATAGTTTAAGTATACTGCCACCCCTAAAGCCACCGCCAGCGTTCCTAATAAAACCTGTTTTTTACCGAAAAGTTTTTTCATACTCTATTCTCTCCTCATGATAATTTTGTGACAAAAACACGCTTGGATGAAATATTCAGTGCCACCGTTACTGCCGCGGTGATTTGCTCTTTTGTTTGTTCGTTATCACCGCCATCA
>JAGBSU010000198.1 GCA_017631705.1 Clostridia bacterium
CTTTTGTTTGCCGGTGCGGTGCTGTTATTGTGCTTATCGGTCATCAAGGGTGCCAGCTTGTGGGGCTGGTTACATAATCTATTGTTGGGGTTATTTGGTGTTTGTGCTTATGTTTTGCCGATATTGGTAGGCTATTTGGCTGTCTTATGTGCTATGGAGCGTGTGGAAAATATCAAGGCAAAACTATGGCAAAGTTTTCTTTTGATTGTTGCGCTCGGCAGTACCATTCAAATTTTCATTGCCGATACGGTACATGTTGGATATTTTGATGCGATATTAACCGCGTTTGAAGACGGAACTGCCAACCGCGGAGGAGGTGTTCTCGGTGCCGTTCTCGGTTACGGTATGGAGTATTTGTTTACCGATGTCGGTGCGAAAATCATTTTGTTGCTCGGCTTATTCGTATTTTTAATGTTAGTGACCGGTACGTCGATTTTTACGTTGTTGCGTACTTTATGGAAGCCGGTTCAAACTACCAAAGATTCGTTGGAAAACGCAATGGAACAAGCGATGGAGCAGGTTCATGCCGCACAAGAGGAACGCAAAGCCTCGATTGACGTGGAACTGGGTACCGGGTATTTGGAAGACGAAAAGCCCCAACCGGTTATCATTGAACCGAAAAAGCGATCTAAGGTTAAAGAAAAACCGACAAAAGAAACGGTGGAAGAAGAAAAAAGCGAAGAGCCGATAGAGCCGTTTGAAGTGCCGGAAGAAGAATCGAAAAAAGCAGACGAGAACGATACATATTGCTTCCCGCCGTTGTCGCTTTTGAACGAGTCAAAAGGTACGGATGAAGTGGCTTCTGCCAAAGAACAAGCTTCCACAGCCGAATTATTGATACAAACGTTGCAGGAATTCGGTGTGAGTGCCAAAGTATTGGACGTATCCTGTGGCCCGACGGTAACGCGGTATGAATTACAACCCAGCGCCGGTGTGAAGATTAGTCGTATTACCGGGTTGGCAGACGATATTGCGTTGCGTTTGGCAACAACGGGTGTACGTATTGAAGCACCCATTCCTAATAAAGCAGCGATTGGTATTGAAGTGCCGAATCGTGTTTCCGGTTCGGTTTGCCTACGAGATTTGATTGGGTCCAAGGGATTTGCTGAGGCAAAAAGCAAACTAACGGTAGCACTCGGTAAGGATATCGGCGGTCAAATTGTGTTGGCTGACCTTGCAAAGATGCCTCACTTGTTGATTGCCGGTACAACCGGTTCCGGTAAATCGGTGTGTACCAATTCGATGATTCAAAGTATTTTATTCCGTGCTCGACCGGAAGAAGTACGGTTACTGCTTATCGACCCGAAACAAGTGGAATTCGGTATTTATAACGGTATTCCGCACTTGTTGGTTCCTGTGGTGACTGACCCACGCAAAGCCGCCGGTGCTTTGGGATGGGCTGTTAACGAGATGCTGCGGCGTTACAAGTTATTTGCCGAAAACAACGTGCGCGATTTGGGTGTGTATAATGAACTCGCCAAAACAAGCGATACGTTGGAGGTATTGCCGCAAATCCTAATTGTGATTGATGAGTTGGCTGACCTTATGATGGTTGCCGCCAACGAAGTGGAAAGCAATATTTGCCGTTTGGCGCAGATGGCGCGTGCGGCGGGTATGCATTTGGTGATTGCTACACAACGTCCGTCGGTAGACGTTATTACCGGTTTGATTAAAGCGAATATTCCGTCGCGGTTAGCATTGACGGTGGCATCTGCGGTCGACTCGCGTACGATTTTGGATACCGGTGGTGCCGAAAAACTGCTTGGCAAAGGTGATATGCTGTTTATGCCGGTAGGGTTTGCAAAACCTATGCGTGTGCAAGGCTGTTTTGTTGGTAACCGCGAAGTTGAATCGGTGGTAGATTTTCTTAAATCGACCGAAACACAACAATACGACGAGGCGGTTATTCAAGAAATTGACCGCCAAGCGCAATCGGCTGAAAAATCGTCCAAAGCTTCGGCAGACGATGAGGGGAATGACGGTGGCGACGAAATGTTACCGCAAGCTATTGAAGTGGTGGTGGAAGCCGGTATGGCTTCGACATCGCTGTTGCAACGTCGGTTACGGTTAGGTTATGCCCGTGCCGGTCGTATCATTGATGAAATGGAACAACGCGGCATTGTCGGTCCGCACGAGGGCAGTAAACCGCGTCAAGTGTTGATTACGCGTCAACAATGGTTGGAAATGAATATGCTTCGTCCCGACGACGAAACGGAAGAATAAGAAAGGGTGGCCTATCATGAAAAAGTTTTTAGC
>JAGBSU010000199.1 GCA_017631705.1 Clostridia bacterium
GGTAATACGTGTAGTCCGTCAATAACAGCATGGTATCTCCGGCTTCCGATATAAACAGGTTGGTTCCGCAATTTTCACCGGCTTTCACCGTTGCTTGTACGGTTTTTCTTAACCATGCATTGACTGCGTCGTTGATTAAATAACTGATATTCGCACGGGCACCCAACGACGGATGAATATTGAACGAATCGCGTCCCACCTGTGACAACGAGGTGTTAATCAACAGGCAATTACCGTTTTCAAGCAAGACGGCTTTGTTATCGTTTGCTGTTACTAACGCCGTTGCGCCATCGGCAACATAACGGAATTCCGAATCTGTCGGACAGACATCTTCGCTTTGACCGTTATAGAACACTTTGGCGACCGGCACGGTACAATCGGCACGTTTGACACCAAACAAATCTTCCAAGCCAATGACATCGCTGACCGCCAACAGTTTAACACCTTTTTGATGTAAACGGCGAACGGTTTGCAGTTCTTCTTCGGTCATGGTTTTGGTGGACGGCAATACCAGCATATCCACCATCGATTCGGTCAAGCCATCCAAGGTTTCGGTTAAGAAGCCCGCCGGCATACCGGATTTGGCAAGATGCTCATACACATAGATCATCGCCGTCGCACCGATATTGTAGAAATTGTCTGCGGTGTCATACGACTTGATGCGTAAGTTGGCACGGTCATCGTCTTCGCAGGTGCGATATAAGAATGCCACGGTTTTAAGCGGTGCCTTAGGCTTGTTTTCCAAATACCGACCCCACGATTT
Organism: Clostridia bacterium; assembly: GCA_017631705.1. Classification (GTDB taxonomy): domain Bacteria; phylum Bacillota; class Clostridia; order Oscillospirales; family Acutalibacteraceae; genus RGIG3009. The sequence continues at coordinate 764 of JAGBSU010000199.1, forward strand.
GACTAATTCGTGTAACCGTTTTTGCGGTTCTTGGTTATACAAGGCATAGACCATGAACGCATCGCCTTGCCAATAGGAAAATGTATTGTCATGGAAATACACCGAATTGTACAAATAGGAATAGATTTGCGTGGTCGTCTGGTACGGTTGTGCATAACTGTACGACATCGGCGGCATAGCAAACGACACGTGACCGTCGGGACAGCCAACGTCAAAAGAGTCGTACAATTCAGGGGCTATACGCAAGCCTTTGCACATCATATTCAGTGTGGCCATTGCCCACGCGCTGTAAGCGGTAGAATACGCACAGCAGAACGGATAATCCTCAAACTGGACAAAGCCATCAAAGGAGGAGGCAACCTTGTCCGGTTCAAAGCCGTACCATTTGACACATTCCGCAGAGATACCTTGCGTAGCATAAATGTTGTACGGCATGTAGCTATAACGCTTGGCTTTCGGATTGAGTTCTTTGATTTTTTCCCATTGCGCGTCAACCAACGGTTTAACACGACTGTTACAAAAATGTATCCATTCGTTAAAGCATTTTTCCAACGCGATGAAATCCGCTGCCGTGAATTCTCTGTCATCCTCCAACGGGGCTAACGAATATTCCGGATGTAACGCAACAAATTCCCGATAAAATTCACGCACATATGGTTTTTTGTAGGTGCTGCGATGGAAATAGTCTGTGCGATAGCCCACGCCTTCAAATGCATAGTTGAGATAATCAACATTTTTTATCGTACCCGGATGAGCCGTATAATCCTCTTCGGTGGTACGGTTAGTATGCCAAACCACTAAATCGCGCTTATACAATTTTGATAAGTTCCACGCCTTTTTTTCCTCGGTATATTTGGGACCGTAGGTCGGCGTATCAATATAGTGGTGAATGTTGGAATCGGGTTTGCTATCCCATAAAGTGGGAGAACCGGTTGCACCGTCACCGACATACAACATCGGCAAGCCGGCAGTTTGTTGCGGCGATTCGGTAATGGTTTCGTCGAACACCTCAAAAGCAGAGTAGTGTTGTTCCACCACCTTGCCGGCATAGGTACATTCCACCGCCAGATGATAAAGATTTTGTGCCAGCGGCGGCAATTCCACCGCAAAAGAAATGGTAGAAATACCAAAGCAATCGGTGCCGTTTTCCCATTTCTTCGGCGTGACATCTTGTTTTTTATTGAAATACGCGTCGGTCAAATAGCACTTGAACTCGAAGAAGCGGTCGTCGAATCGTTTGGCAATCGTGACATCAAAATGCGGTGCTTCCGTTGCCGTAAAATAGTGGTTGTTTTGAGCATGAAAAACTGCCGCATCACGGTCTGCAATGTCGCAGGCTTCCACCTTTTTGACAAATTCTTTATCTTTCGGCGAGCATACCGACACACGCACATCGCGATCTAACGGTCTGCCGTAATACACCATTTCACCGGTTTGGATATCAAACACAAATTCGCTGTTATCGCCCATTAAATCGTCGCGAACCGTTTTAAACCAATCGTAACCGAATACAAAATACCGACAATCTTCAAACGAAGAGGTGTAATATTTACGGACATACGGCATCGGTTGTGCTTTTATACGGGCATGTAATTCCGGTGTGAAAAAGGAACCGTTATCACCCGCAAAAGTCAGACGGCCGTTCTTAATGAACATTTTTTTGCCGTCGCAATTGCCGATAAAACGAATGTAGGGGTTGGTTAAATAATCATACAACGATAACCAAGAACCAATCTTATTGGGTGGGGTGATGAGTTCGGCTGAACCACCGGTCAGAATGCATTCGATTTCATGTATGCCGTTTTCGTAACGGTCCACAGACACATGCACCTTATAGGGTAAACGGCCGCCGTCGTGCAGCGGAATTTCAAAATCGCGCTCGATGACGGTTTCTTTTTTCGGTGCATCGTCCGAAACGACGGTTAAATCCGTAATCACAACTTCCGCAACACCGTTTTGCTTGGAAATACCGATACGCCCTGCTTTAACCGGTACGTTGAAAGTACGGGTATGTTCTCCGACTTTAGCCGTACAGCCTTGCGGCGTAATAGAAAAATGATTGTGCAATTTGCTTGATCCTGGGAACACGACATTATCAAAAACGACCGTGTCCAACCCCGTTGTATAATCGTTTTCGACGGAATACAAGGTTATTCTCAAGCGTTTGTTCGAACACGTGTAGTCCATTTGTACACGATAGCCACAGCGCGTTTCTTTATCATAACCAAAATAGAAAACCCAGCCTGTCGACGCACCTTCTCGTTCGGTTATCGAGAAAGTATACGAAACATCAAACGAAACTTCCGCAGAGGAAAGCAGCGGTGTTTTCAAAAAATGCTTACCATCATTACAATTTAATAAATAACCGCGTTCATCCACAAAACCAAAATGATGCTCATAGCGTGTATGATTCTCATTTTCCACGGAATACGGTTGTTTGTTTTCATCCCAAACGTCAAATTTTTCCGTTAACTGATACATAAAACCCCACCTTTCTTTTGTCCCCTATTTAAGACACCTTGATTATAGCATTTCACCTATGAAAAAGCAAGGAATTTTTGGCTTTTTTGTGAAATAAAACCGCCATGTTTTGCGGCAAAAGGAACCCCCCACCGAGTAGGCTTCGGTGGGGGGGTTAAGAAAGAAATTACCGTAGTATCCGAACCCGATTTTTACAAAGCGGATTTCTGCCTCTGCTGTGTTAAGATACTCGTAAATCCGTTACCGTTTGCGCTTCAAACAATGCCGCTTCGTCGGCGGAATGGGTGACTAAAAAAATGGTTTTATCTGCAAAGCGTTCTTTGAATTTAGCGGCAATACGCACCTTTAACGCATCGTCCAAGCCGGTAAACGGCTCGTCTAACAGCAGGATATCTCCACCGTATGCCAGTGCGCGCGCCAACGCGACACGCCGTTGCATACCACCGCTTAAAGCCGACGGTAAATCCTCGGCATTTTGGGTCAGTTCCACCGCCGACAAGCACCAATCGACCAACGCTTCATTGGGAACGGGTAATACCAACGCCACATTTTGACGCACGGTTAGCCATGGTAACAAGCGGTTTTCTTGAAACAGCAGGGTGATTTGACCGTTGGGGCGGTGAATGGTGCCCGCTGTCGGCGTTTCCAAACCGGCAAGCAGACGAAGCAAGGTGGTTTTTCCGCACCCCGACGGACCGCTGATGGCATACGCTTTGCCGAGTGGGAACGCCGCCGAATAATCGGTGAATATCGGTTTTTTAGCATACGAAAAGGAAAGGGAATTAAGTGTTATCATGAAGAATCCCTCCTTTTTTGGTGACGGCAAGCAAGGCTTTTTCAAACAGCAAACTCAACACGACAACCACCGCTGTCCACGCAAAAACCTCCGGTGTTTCGAGCAACAGTTTGGCACTTTGCAGTTGTCTGCCGATGGAAAAATCGGGACGGCAAATCACCTCGGCGGCAATACCCGATTTCCACGCAAAGCCTAACCCGTTGACGCAGGCGATCATGAAAAACGGTTTTACCGACGGCAGATAGATGGCTTTTACGGTGCGAGAAAACGGCAGGCGATACGCTTTTGCCATTTCTAACAATGCCGTATCGGTACGGCAAATTCCCTCCTGCACATTGATAAAGACAATCGGCAATACCATGAGAAAGGAAATGACAATCGGAACCGCTTCCACATAAACCCAAACCAAGGTGAGAATGATAAACGAAGCGACCGGTGCCGCACGCACAATGTGCATAAGCGGTGAAAACAGTACACGCAATAACGGAAAAAGATGACAAAGCACCGCTAACACCGTACCGCCGACCACCGCCGCCGCAAAACCGGCGGCGATGCGTAACAGCGAGAGAAAAACCGCTTTCCAAAACGAGGAGGTAAACATAAGTTCTCCCAAGGTTTGCAGTACCGCAAGCGGTGTCGGCAATAACAGTTCTTGCCGAACGGCGACTGCCGCCAACCACCAAACCGCGAGCCAAAAGACCACAACGGCGGTGCCGCGTAATACGCTGCGAATGTTAACCTTCATAGTAGAAACCTTCGTCGGGCAGTTTGCCACCCACCGATTTGGGGTTGGCTTGGAACAGTACGTTATAGTAGCCGGCAATTTGCGTTTTCATTTGAGCACCCGATACAAAAACCAAACCACAATTCGGAATGGCTTTTTTGGCAACAGCGGCTTTGGGAATGATACCGTATTTTTCGCAAAGCGAAGCGGTGGCATCGACATCGCTGCAGTTTTCAATAGATGCCTTGTATTCCGTCAAGAACGCATCGACAGCCGCCTTGTTATTTTCCAAAAATTCGCTGCGTACCGCGACGCAGCCCATCATGAGTTTGTTGTTTTCACCGGCTACGGCATTCCACGCATCGTTCATGCCGAAGGCAATACGCAATGCCGGATTTTGGGTGATAGCGGTATACACCATCGGTTCGGGAACCATGGCAAGTGCGGCTTTACCTTTGGATAGTTTGGCAACCAACTCGGTATTTTCGCTCAAAAATTCGATGTTCACATCGTTGTCGGGGTCGATGCCGTTTTGGGACAACACATACCGCAAAATGTATTCGGGATTAGCACCTTCACCGGTGGAATAGATGGTTTTTCCGCGTAAATCCGCTACCGATTGTACCGCGTTACCGTTTTCCAGCATATACAGCACACCCAAGGTGTTAACCGCCAACAACTTGACCTTGCCCTGCGTTTTTTGATACAATGCCGCCGCCATGTTGGTCGGAACTGCCGCGATATCCAATCCGCCGTTGGGATTGGCTAATTTCGTGCTGATTTCTTCCGGCGAGGTTGCCACCGA
>JAGBSU010000200.1 GCA_017631705.1 Clostridia bacterium
AAGTTCACGAATTGCTTTTTGGGCCTGTTCAGGAGCAACATCAATAAGAGAATGAATATTATTTAAAGTATTCATGAAAAAATGTGGATTTATTTGACACCGCAAATACTCCAATTGATGTTCCAGATTCTGTTTCTCCAATTCAGACAATCTTGCACGAATATTACGCCCACGAAAATACCCTTTGACACCAAAATTTGCACCAAACATAAAAACAAGCATAATTACAGACATCAGATTGCGAGTATCCATAAGATGCGGTGGTGGTAATGGAGGGCGCCTATGGGGTATCTCAGGCGGAGCACCTGAAGACAACAATGCACGTTGTTCCATTGGCGGCCTTTTTCCTTCCCCTTTTGGTTTATGATTATATTGACATATCGCAAAGGCTGTTACAAGAATGATTACAACCGAAAAATATAATACTATTTTGCGCTTGTGATACACCAATGGCACCAATAGGAAATTATGCAAGACAAACAGCAGAAAATACGCTGCAAGTTGCCGCCAAACGAGAAAAACCTCTCCCCAATCAAAACTAAAATAGAAATTGTATCTCGCTCGCACATGTGCGGTAAGAATTGGAGCCAAAAACAGCACCCCCCACACTGTTAAGTATACCAAATACTCATGCCGACACGATTTCATGTAAAAAAAAGGCTTCATCTACCGTAAAAATACAAGAAACAACAAAGTCATCAATTCCACCCAGGTCTACCTCCACCTCCACCGGTTCCACCGCTGTATGACGAAAGTGTAACAGAAGAGCCACCACTGATAACAGCCTCCACAAATCCATTCCCATTGAATATTTCTGTTCCGTTATTTACAGTAATGCCAGACTTGAGCGTGGGTTGCGAAGTTCCCGAAACGACAAGTGTGCTGCCACCACTTGCCGGTGTCCTAAAGGCAAAAGTTTCACTACCAACCGTCATGGCATACCATGTGTTTCTGTTCCATGAAGAGGTTTGATAGCAGGTTTGAGTAAGGCTGGAACCGCTCTCTAAACCACCGATAGCAATAATGGTACCACCTGTCACATAGAGTTTTTTCTGCCCTTCACTATTGGCGTCAACAGCAACCTCGGGTTGTGAAGAACCGACAGCGTACACCACACCACCCTTTATATAACAATTACCATTAGAGTCAATTCCGTCATTGCCGGTAGAACGCGCATACACCATTCCACCACTGATACTTATATCTCCCGTTCCTCCGGTTGAGGTTTCATAAGAAGCATTTATGGCATCATCAGTTGCATCGACCGTTAGTTGTCCACCGGCAATTCCAATTGAATGTTTGCTTTCAACACCCTCACCGCCGGCACCGGCTGTCGTAACGCTCACCACAGCACTGTCACTTATGAGAATTGCACCGTCAACTTTGATACCTTTTGGAGAAGACTTATAGTCACTACTATAACGGTCGAGTTGTTGCGAGGACGCAACCGTTGACACCACTCCGTTTGAAGATGCAACCACAGCATCACCCGAGGTACTCACCGTAATCACACCACCTACAGCCGTAAAAGTACCATTTCCGCTAACACCCTTGCCACCGGCACCACTGCTTGCCAAATTGAGTGCACCGCCACTTACAAATATATCACTATCAGCATCAATGCAAGACGAGGCTTTTGTCTTTACATCTTCACTATCCCACACACCGCCACCAGATGTGGTAACTGCAACATCTCCACCATAGACTTTTATTACACCTTCACTTTTGATACCTTTTGCAGCGTCGGTTGTGACAAAAACGTTGATAGTTCCACCATGAATATACATATTGCCACTATCTTCATCTTCGTGGTCAACCGTGTCACCAGTAGAAGAATCACCGTCAAGATCGCATTGGATACCATCATCGCCCACACTGCTTATTGTAAGCAAACCACTTTCCATCAGAAAGTACTCGTTACACGAGATACCATCACCGATTGCTTTGGTTATGTTTAGCGTAAGGTTTTTCACGGAGATGTAGTCACCACTCTTTATTGCATGTTTGGTATTACCCGTTACGTTCAAGACACCGTTACCTTGTATTTGCAGTTGCCCCTTACTGTATATACAACCTTTATGTGAGCCACCCGAACCATCCGTCAATGAATTAACAGTCCCATTCTTGGCGCTCAACTTAATACGTTTACCATTCGCTATTTCAATTGCCGCACCATCTGTATTAGTCAATTCAAGACCTGCAAGTTGCACAGTACATTTATATTCACCATAAAGAAAAAAACCGCCATCGGTTGTTGTTCCGCAAAGCGTATATGTAATTTCATCGCCATCAACAGCATCGATGTTAGTTTGTGTTATGTTCACGTAAGCACCATCTACAGCGACATCAACAAACCGTGCCACATTGCCAGGCACCTCAACCATAGCAGTTCCTCCATTATAGCTTATGATAACATTGTTATCTTGGACTGATACCTCATTAACGCTCATTGCATCTACATCAGCCAAAGCAAAACTCTTACCCATGACAACGAGCGTGTTGCCGCCGACAAATTCCATATCACCTGTGCGAGAAGCCGGAAATCTGTAAACAACATTGCCAACTTGCACATTAAATGTCTGGCCAACGGCTGTAACGGCTAATAAAAAGGCCACAAAACAAATATA
>JAGBSU010000019.1 GCA_017631705.1 Clostridia bacterium
AAATACCCCAAACAAGCCGAAGAAGAATATACCAAGATAAGAGCAATCAACGATTGGTCAAGACCCACCAGTTTTAACAAATGGTACACCGCTATCATTGACATAAATCCAGGAAACATTCCCAAAATTAACCCAATATTTATAAACGTGCGGCGAGAACGAAAACGAAGACGACTAAAACAATAACTAATCATTAAAATCAAAACCGTGCTGATAATGCAAGTAAACACCGCTACCAACAAAGTATTTGAAAACCAACGCGGATAGTTAAACAGCCCTGTATCGGTAAACAGCTTAATATAATTGTCAAACGTGTATTCTTTGGGAAATAAATACGGAGTATATGCCCCGCTTTCTTTTCGCAACGAGAGAATAATCAAATATACGATTGGTAACACCCATATGATGGCAAGAACGGATAAAAGCAGGTAAATAACTGCATTGGCGACTTTTGTACGAGTATGATAACTTTTTATCATTGGAATTCCTCCTCTTTTTTTGAGGATGACGATGAATTGTAAATCATCAAAGAAAACGTAGCCGTAATAATAAACACAATCACACCGATAACACCGGCAAGGGAATAATTTTGTTCTTCTACAGTTTGTTTATATAACCACGTAACCAACAAATCTGTTTTCCCTGCTCGATAATATTCCAACGTTAGCGGACCGCCTCTGGTTAACAGATAAATGACGTTAAAGTTATTAATGTTATTGACAAACTGCGTGATTAGATACGGTGTCGTAACAAACAACATATACGGAAAAGTGATTTTAAAAAAGGTTTTTACCGGACCGGCACCGTCTATTTTGGCGCTTTCGTACATGTCAGCCGGGATATTCATAAGAATACCGCTGGTGATAAGCATGGTATAAGGAATACCAACCCACATATTTACCACGATTACCGTGATTTTCGCTAACATTCCATTGGTTAAAAACGGAACTGCTTGCAACCCCAGTTCGCGGAGCAACACATTAACGGCGCCTTCGTCGGCTAATAATTGTGACATTAACATTAAACTGACAAACTGCGGCACCGCAATGGTCAAGATAAAAACGGTTCGCCAAAATCTCTTAAAACGGATTCCATTTTTGTTTATCATCAGCGCCAATATCATGCCGAACAAATAGTTGGTAAAGGTGGCAAACACCGCCCAAATCAATGTCCAGATAAACAAATTGAGCAGCGTGTGACCTAAACTCAAATTACCGCCAAACATGTTTTTGAAATTCTCAAAACCAACCCACGTGAACAGATTTCCCGGTGGTTGATGCGTTTTATCAAAATTCGTAAACGCGATTAACACCATAAAGATAAGCGGTAACAGTGTAAATGCCGCTACCAGTAATATCGGCGGTGTCAATAACGTGATATGGTATCGTTTATCAAATAAAGAGCGAATATCCTCGCGAAAAGACGGTAACGGTTTTCCCTCTTCTTTTCTTTTCTGTGCCGTATAAGCTGAACGGATATTCAAAAAATATAGTCCTAAAAAAAGAAACGTTAAAACAACCGACAACACGCTGAACAGAAGAATTTTCATCGAATTGTCACCGGGAGTATATACGTAAATCCCTTCGGTTTCGTCGAACACTTTATTTTGTGTTACCGTTCCCAAGGTGCCGATATCTTTTAGATAACCAAGTCCAAAAAAGGCCATATAGGCGATATACGCTATTTGAAGCAAAAAATACAGCAAGCCTTTTACAAATTGACCTTTTAAAAATGAGCCACTTCCCATTATAAAGAACGATAACCGTGTAGAAAAATCCCCGTTTTTAAAAGCCCCGCTTGCCATCACTAACGGACGTTTGACAGCACGAGATAATGCTGCAACAGCGAGCCACAGCTTTTGTATGACACGTTTCGGAAGCGAGGTGATAGGCTGATCGCCTTTTTTCACCGGATGAACTTGCGTTAATTCTGAAAAATCCATGCCTATCCCCTTTTCTTAATATGTTGCTCCGGCAAAGCCGGAGTGTATCAGGAAGCAATTTGCGCAACCATAGCATCTAAATATTCTTTGGTGGTTTTCGTATAATTCTTGCCTTCCATTGCTGTTCCAAATGCTTCTAACGGTCCCCACGTACTGCTTAACACGTTCGCTTGACTAACACCGAAAGCATTTTGATTTGCCAATGCCGCCAAAGCAACGTTTTGCTTTACTTTTTCGTTTTGCGCTGCTTTTTTGTTAGAGGGACCCATTGCTCTCTTTTCAAAGCGCATCAGTTGATTTGCTTCGTTGGTTAAATATTCTGCCAATTTCATTGCTTCCTTCGGTCGTTTGGTTTGCGCATTAACACCCATTAACTTATAACCGGCAAAGCTTTTCATTTGGACTTGCTGTCCAGCCAACGTGAACGTCGGCAATTTAGTAGCGGCATAATTGTCGCCCAATTTTTCTTTGATAGCATCTGCTGTCCAAGTGCCTGAAATACCAGCAGAAATTGTATTGCCGATACCACCGGTTAAAATGGCATCTTCACCGGTAATAAACGCTTCGTGTGCACATAAGGCTTTGACAGCCTCACCGGCAGCAACACCGTTATCGTTATTAAAATCGCAGGTTTGTTTACCTTGTTCATTTATTCCGAACTTACACCCCGCGCCTAAGAAAAACGAGGATATATACCAACCGTTAGAAACGTCCATCAACACCTTTTTGCCTCTTTTGGCAGCCGCCGCCAAAATACCATCTAATGTTTTGGCATCTTCCTCGCTGATAACGCTCTTATCGTAATAAAGAAAATACCCATTATCCGCTGTCATGGGATACGCATACAATTTATCACCGATACTCGCAGCAGCTACCGACCCTTCGATATTTTCGGCTTTTACCATTTCTTTTCCCACAGTAATTTCATAAAGAACACCC
>JAGBSU010000201.1 GCA_017631705.1 Clostridia bacterium
GTATTGCTACCGGTCTTTCACAAGAAGAACTTTCCGAAAAAATTGCCGTATCCCGACAATCCGTATCGAAGTGGGAAATGGATCAAGCACTTCCTCAAATTGATAAAGTACTACAGTTATGCGAATTATTTAATATTTCAACCGACGAACTTTTACACGATACCATATCGGTCAAGTGCGACACCGGTAATCAACCGGTACAAAACCATTATTTCGGTACCGACGGTTTCCGTGGTGAAGCGAATTTGAATTTAACCTCCATACAAGCCTATAAGGTCGGTCGCTTTCTCGGTTGGTACTATTCGTCGGAATTATCCGGTTGCACCAAAGCCGGATACCGTCCGCGTATTTTGATTGGAAAAGATACCAGACGTTCCAGCTATATGTTAGAATATTCGTTGGTAGCCGGTATTACCGCTTCGGGTGCCGATGCATATATGCTTCATGTCACCACCACGCCGAGTGTTTCGTACGTTACAAGGCAGGATGAATTCGATTGCGGTATCATGATCACCGCTTCGCACAATCCATTTTACGATAACGGCATCAAGGTCATTAACCGCTACGGCGAGAAATTAGACGATGCTACTACCACCTTGATTGAAAAATATTTAGACGGTGATTTAAGTAGCTTCAACGTTCTCGGCGACGACCTTCCCTGGGCACGCCGTGAACATATTGGCTGTATTGTCGACTATGTTTCGGGCCGAAATCGGTATGTCGGTTATTTAATTTCACTGGCATCAAATTCCTATAAAAATCTGCGTATCGGCTTAGATTGTGCCAACGGGGCTTCGTGGATGATCGCTCGTTCGTTATTTGGTGCACTCGGTGCACAACTGACGGTTATCGGTGCCGAACCGGATGGCTTGAACGTCAACCGCGGTTGCGGCTCAACACATATCGAAAACCTTTGCCATGTTGTAAAAGAACAGCATTTAGATGTCGGCTTTGCCTTTGACGGTGACGGTGACCGCTGTATTGCGGTGGATGAAAACGGCAACGTAGTAGACGGCGATGCCATTATGTATATTTTGGGAAAACGCCTTTTATCTCGCGGTATGCTGAACAACAACACGATAGTTGCCACTGTCATGTCCAACAGTGGATTGATTTCCTCTTTGAAGGAAATCGGTATTCTTTGCGAACAAACAAACGTCGGTGACCGCTTTGTGTATGAGTGTATGCAAAACAACGATTACAGTCTTGGCGGTGAACAATCCGGTCATATTATTCTCAAAAAATATGCCACCACCGGTGATGGTTTGCTCACGGCCATTATGTTGGCAGAAGAAATTTGCGATTCCAAGTTATCGCTTGCCAAGTTGGCAGAACCGGTGAAGTTATATCCGCAATACACCAAAAACTTGCGTGTGTTGAATAAAGCCGACGTGTTGAACGACGCTTCCGTTTTAGCGGCACTTTCTGAAGTGGAAGAACGTATCGACGGTAACGGTCGTGCCCTACTTCGCCAAAGCGGTACCGAACCGGTTATCCGCATCATGATTGAAAGCATCAGCATCGACACTTGTATTGAATACGCCGAGCACATTGCTACCGCGATTCAAAAAGGAGGGCATTTGGTTGACTAAGCATGTAAAGATCAAAGACCTCTACACGTGCAACACTCCGTATCTGCAACCGCTGTTTGAAAAGGCAGAGTATCCTTGGGAGATACTCCCCCTTATCAAAAGTTATATTCTTGCACTGATTGAGCACGGCATTGATGGGTATACCGAAATAGAACCCGGCGTATTGGTGGGCGAAAACGTCAAAATTTATCCCAACACCGTCATAGAGGCTCCTGCCATTATCGGCAGCGGAACCGAAATCCGCCCCGGTGCTTTTTTACGCGGTGCAGTGATTACCGGTGAGGATTGTGTTATCGGTAATTCCTCCGAACTGAAAAATTGCGTGTTATTAAACCATGTACAAGTTCCTCATTACAACTATGTCGGCGATTCGGTACTCGGAAATTTTGCACACATGGGTGCCGGCTCGATTTGTTCCAACCTAAAATCCGATGGGAAACCGGTGGTTATCCGTGGTGAAACGGAATATGTAACCGGTCTTCGCAAAATCGGCGGCATTTTAGCCGACGGTGCCGATATCGGTTGCGGATGTGTATTAAACCCCGGCACAGTTATCGGCAAAAACACCTCCGTTTATCCCCTGACCGCTTTACGCGGCGTTTTCCCGGCAAACTGTATCGTCAAAAGCACCGATACGGTTGTTGTTCGCGAAAGCCGTTAATTTATATCAACAAAGGAGCGTTTTTTATGAATTTCATCACTGTTAAAAGTTATGAAGAGCTTAGCCAAAAAGCCGCCAACCTTATCGCCGCACAAATCATGGTAAAACCCAACTGCGTACTCGGTTTAGCAACCGGTTCCTCCCCGATCGGTACGTACAAAAAATTGATTGAATACTATGAAAACGGCGATATTGATTTTTCGGCTGTTACCTCGGTGAATTTAGACGAATATGTCGGCCTTGACGGCACCAACGACCAAAGTTATCGTTATTTCATGGACCATAATTTGTTTGACCATGTGAACATCCGCAAGGACCGTACCTTTGTTCCGAACGGTTGTGCTACCGATATTGCCGCCGAAGGCAAAGCCTACGACGAATTGATTGAATCACTCGGTGGTATTGATTTACAATTACTCGGTATCGGTCTTGACGGTCACATTGGCTTTAACGAACCGGACGAGGTATTCACCAAAGGCACACACGGTGTCACCTTGGATGAATCCACCATTGAAGCCAACGCTCGTTTCTTTGCTTCTAAGGACGATGTCCCCACTGCCGCTGTCACCATGGGTATGGGTGCCATTATGAATGCCAAAAAAGTGTTGTTGATTGCCAACGGTGCTAACAAAAAGGATATTTTGGAAAAGGCCTTTTTCGGTACTATCACACCGGCTGTTCCCGCCTCGGTGTTACAGTTACATCCCAATGTCACCGTGATTTTCAGCGAAAATTAAGTATAGAAAAACGGCACGCTCAAAAGAGCGTGCCGTTTTTCTATTCTGTCATCCACAAACCTTGTTGTTCGTGCCCGCACGGACGATTCATCAATGCTTCTACGGCACGCCGGGGCGGAAGAGATTCATAGCAAATGCGGTAACAAGCCTCGGTAATCGGCATTTCCACTCCTTGTTGTTTCGAGAGCTGATACGCGGTTTTGGCAGCGAAATAGCCTTCCACCGTACCAACGGTCTTAATGGCTTCTGTTGGCGGTGTACCTTGCCCGATAAGAATACCCGCACGGCGATTTCGAGAATGCATGCTACCACAGGTTACAATCAAATCACCCATACCGGATAAGCCGGCAAAGGTCGCCGCATCGGCGCCCATACTCACACCCAAGCGAGCAATTTCCGAAAGACCGCGTGTCATAAGTGCCGCTTTGGTGTTATCACCCATGTCCAAGCCATCGCAGATACCTGCCGCTAAGGCAATCACATTTTTAAGTGCCCCGCCGAGTTCCACACCCACGACATCATAGGCGGTGTAAATGCGAAACGACGGATTCAGCAATACGTTTTGTACCGTTTCTGCTGCCACTCTATCGTGTGAGGCGCTCACCACCACCGTGGGGATTCCACGTCCCACCTCTTCGGCATGCGACGGACCGGACAGTGCCACTGCCGATGCCAACGGGATTTCCCGTTCAATCACTTGTGTAAAACGAGCAAAGGATTCTTCTTCCAATCCTTTGCCGGCATTAGCAATTACAGTTTTTTTGGTAATATAGGGGCATAAACTTTGAGCTGTTGAGGCAATAGCAAAAGACGGTACCGCCAAAACAATCAACTCGGCAGCCGCCGCTTCCTTTATGGAGTTTGTTAGCTGTATTGCCGGTGAAACCGCGATGTTCGGCAACAGTTTTACATGCTGACCGTGACGGCGAATGGATTCCGTTTCTTCTTTGAAAGGTGACCACAATGTCACCGTGTGCCCATGACGATGTGCCATGACAGCCAAGGCCGTCCCCCAACCGCCGGCACCAAGTACCGATAATTTAGCCATATTTTTTCTCCCCAATTTTACTTTCGGTTCCGTTCAAAATGCGTTTGATATTGGAACGATGCTTTAAAATGACAATCACCGCTATCAGCAGTACCGCAACTGTACAGAAAGTAGCGGTCGGCCACGGTTGGTGATACCAATACGTACGGAACAAGTACGTAACAATTGGCATCACAATACCTGCTGTAATCGAACCGAGCGAAACCATGCGCGTGCACAGTACCACCACACTGAATACAATAAGCAAAACCAAAGCCGTGCGCCAGTCCAATAGCAACGTAATACCCAGTACCGTCATCACGCCTTTACCACCGCGAAAACCAAAATACAGCGGATACAAGTGACCGATAACACAGCAAATTCCCGCCAAATATGAACCGACAAGTTCCAAGTTACCCGATGTATAGCTACCCACGTCACTCATGGGAAGCAGTTGTAGGTTTTTCAGCAGTTCTCCGCCGATGTAAACCGACAACATGCTTTTTCCCAAATCGCCCAAAAAAGTAAGCAGAGCCGGTAGTTTGCCTTGTGAACGCAACACATTGGTCGCACCGGCATTACCGCTGCCGTATGAGCGAATATCGACGCCCGAAAAGAGGCGAGTCACGATAATCGCAAAGCTGACACTACCCAACAGATAAGCAATCACAGCCGCCAACAGTAAGGCGAGCCAACTGTTTTGTAAGAATGTTAACATACGCTTTATTCCTTTCTATTTGCCGCTGTTGTCGCCTCGTTCACGAATGATAAAACGAATCGGTGTACCTTCTAACCCGAACGTTTCCCGCAATTGGTTTTCCAAATACCGTTGATACGAGAAATGGAACAAATCCGCGCGATTAACAAAAAACACAAATGTAGGCGGACGAGTTGATGGCTGTGTCATATAATAAATTTTCAAACGACGTCCTTTATCCGTCGGCGGTTGCACACGCGTGGTTGCTTGCGCCAACACGTCGTTGAGCATACCGGTAGAAACACGCATGGTGTTTTGACCATTGACATAGGTAATCAATTCGAGCAATCGGTTTAGCCGTTGACCTGTTTTTGCCGAAATGAAAACAAACGGAGCATACGACATAAAACTAAAATCATTTTCTAGTTTTTTTCGAGTTTGTGCCATGGTTTTATCGTCTTTTTCCACAGCATCCCATTTATTCACCGCAATAATACAGGCTTTACCTTTATCGTGTGCCATGCCGGCAACTTTGCTGTCCTGCTCAGTAAAGCCTTCCACACCGTCAATAAGAATGACGCATACATCCGCGCGTTCTACTGCCATTTCGGCACGCAAAGCGCTGTATTTTTCAATTGCATCGTCCACACGGCTTTTACGACGTAAACCGGCAGTGTCAATCAGCAAAAACTTACCGTTCGGTGTTTCGATTACGGTATCGATGGAATCACGCGTGGTACCGGCAATATCCGAAACAATACTGCGTTCTTCTCCTGCTAATGCATTAATCAGCGAAGACTTGCCGGCATTGGGTTTGCCGATAACAGCGACTTTAATACAATCACTTTCTTCTTCCTCCTCCGTTTCCGGCGGAAAATATTCAAAAACGGCATCCAACAAGTCGCCCGTACCGTTACCATGAAGCGAGGATACGGCAATCGGGTCGCCAAGCCCTAAATTATAAAACTCATAAAACTCTGCCGGTGGTGTGCCAATGCGGTCGCATTTGTTCACGCAAAGCACCACCGGTTTACCGCTTTTTTGCAGCATGGTTGCTACATCGGCATCGTTTGCCGTGACACCGGCTTGCATATCCGTCACCAACACAATGACATCGGCTTGCTCAATCGCCAACTGTGCCTGACGGCGCATTTGCGATAAAATAACATCGTCGGAATACGGTTCAATACCACCGGTATCCGCCAACATAAAGGAACGACCGCGCCATTCGCAATCGGCAAAAATACGGTCACGCGTTACACCCGGCGTGTCTTTCACAATCGCCAAGCGCTGACCAATAAGCTTATTAAATAAGGTCGATTTCCCCACATTCGGGCGGCCGACAACCGCCACTATCGGTTTTGCCACAGAATCACCTCGTTGTGAAATCTATTATTGTAACAATGCCGTAAGCAGTGCTTCACCGTCTACCGGCAGCACCAAAACCGGCACTCCTATTTTCTCCTCTAACGTTTGCGGTGTGACATCGTCTAAAAAGCGGTCACCCTCATGACGCAACATCACGTCCGGCATGAGTATCCGTTCAAAACCACCCGCTGTCACTTGTTTTAAAATATCCGTTCCGGTAACCAAACCGGCAACAGTAATCGTTTCACCGAAAAAGTCATTGCGCACCGCTTTTACTTGTGCGTTGATTTGCGGGAATTTTTCCTTGGCAAGTGCTACCAAGCTTTCCAGCAACGGTGCCGCCGCCATACCGGTAACCAGCAAGGTTTTTGTCCCTTTAGCGGTCACTTCTTCGGTGTTTTCTAAAGCGTCAGTAAACTCTGAACGTAACAGTGCTATCAAACCGACACCATTTTCCAGTTGTGACATGTCGCCGTAAAACGCTTCGTCGGGAATTTGTCTGCCGGCTAATAAATACCATTCGTCTGCCGGATAGACCACGCGGTCACCAGTGGCCGCCAGCATGCAGTCGCCAAAGTGCTGTACGGTATCAATCACTTTTACAGCTTCTTCGGCAGTAAAGGGTCGAAGCGATGTTAACCCTTCACGATATTTGGTCAAACCAACAGGCACCACCGCCACGCTTTCCACGGCGGGAGATAGGGCCGCTAAATCGTGAATACTGCGTTCTAACTCCTCACCGTCGTTCCAACCGGGGCACAATACCAACTGGCAGTTCATGCGAATACCCGCTTCGGCAAAACGGTGTAACAGCGAAAGCGTTTCACCCGCAAAGCGGTTATTCATCATCTTACAACGAAGTTCCGGATTGGTGGTGTGAACGGAAATATTAATTGGACTGATATGCATCGCTAAAATACGCTCAATTTCATGGTCCGATAAATTGGTCAGCGTAATATAGTTGCCAAATAAAAAGGAAAGACGGCTGTCGTCATCTTTAAAATACAAACTTTCACGCAACCCTTTGGGCATTTGGTCAATAAAGCAAAAAATACAGTTATTACGGCATTTTTGCTGTTTATCCATTAAGTACGTTTCAAATTCCAAACCGATATCTTCGTATTCTTTTTTACGAATACGCACCGTTCGGTTTCCCTTGAAAGTATCCAACAAAAGTGTCAGCTGCGGCTCAGTTATATAAAACCGATAATCAAGCACATCTTCTATAGCATGCCCATTGATAGAAACAAGAACATCGCCTGCGGTGATTTTTTTCTTCCAAGCAGGACTGCCAAATATAACGCTTTTTACCGTAACGGCCATGCGGATACCTCCTTTCGGGAATACTATCAAAAAAACAGAGGGTATAACCCTAAACCGGGTCACACCCTCTGTTCTTCGTTGTTTGTGGGGCATTTACAGCCGGTAGGTACTTACTGTTCAACCTTGACAATTTGTCTGCCGTTGTAATAGCCGCAAGCTCCGCAAAGACGATGCGGGCGTTTGTATTCGCCGCATTGCGGGCATTTTACCAATTCGGGAGCCACAGTCTTCCAAACGTTGTTGCGGCGTTTGTCACGACGCGCCTTTGAACTTTTTCTCTTGGGTACCGCCATTGTCAGCACCTCCTTAAAATAATCAAAACTAATCTAATAATTGCTGTAACGCCGCTAAGCGTGGATCCACCGTTTCGTGGCGACAGTCGCAATCCCCTTCGTTTAGGTTTTTGCCACACAATGCACACAGTCCACGGCAATCTTCCTTACACAGCACTTTTGACGGCTGGTCAAGAATTAAATCTTCTTCCACCAATTCATCCAGCGGAAGCTGATAATTATCAATCAAGACAAAGCTGTCATTCTCCTCGTGATTGAGGGAAACTACAAGAATATGCTCCATCGTGAATCGACGTTCTTGCGAAATCGATGCGGCGCAACGGTCGCAACCACCTTCGTACCGATACTGAACATCCGCTTTGAGCGTTACCACGCCGGCAGAATAACTGACAAGGCCGGACACCGAAACCGGTTCACGAAAAGGGTACGTGCCGTTCCATTCCAATGCGGAAAAATCCAAACGGCAGTCAATCGGCAGTTCTTTCTTTTCGCCGACGAACAAAGATTGTAATTGAAGAAGCATACTTCACCTCAATAGTCACGCAGAATATTATAGCCGTATCGGCTCGTTTTGTCAATATCTTTTTTGAAATTCGAAGACTTTTTTACAAAGTTTAGGCTGGCGGAGTCGAACTCTTTACGCCTGCAAAAGAAATTTCCCGGTGATAGTTTGCCTCAAAATTTGAAATCGTTAGCATTCCTTCGTTTTTCGGCTTCCTCTAACACAAAAATTTTTACTTTTGCAGGTTGGCAGAGTTTCTGCCGCCGAATTTTTTGTGTGGGGAAGTGCGAGTTTGCCTCAAGGCTTTCGCCTTGCAAAAACGAGTGCAAACCCACACAGGTAAAGGCGGCGAGCGAAACCGCAAAGGGTTCGGCCTCGCCTACTAAACAACGGAGTGCCGTAAGCGGCACCCCGTCATTTACAGTAGCATTAGATTTCTTCTGCTAATTCGGCAATTTTTGCGGGTATTTCGTCTTGTGCGGCAGAAACCGACATCACAACGCGAATGTTTGCTTTTTTGCATACGGCATTGAGTTTTTCAACAAAACCCAACAGGCCGTCAACATCACCGCCGATTTTCAGCGTGGAATCCACAAA
Organism: Clostridia bacterium; assembly: GCA_017631705.1. Taxonomy (GTDB): domain Bacteria; phylum Bacillota; class Clostridia; order Oscillospirales; family Acutalibacteraceae; genus RGIG3009. Next base: position 8,798 of record JAGBSU010000201.1, read on the forward strand.
AATATCGGTGACATCGTAATTGCCGGCACACATACCGGCGATAAAGCCGTAGAAGCTATCGAAACCGCTAATAGCGTATTCGTCTGCGGCGACCAAGCGAGCTTTATGGTTGATGCTGTAAGTTAACGTGTTGTCCTTTTCGATAAAAACAACATTGCCTTTGGATTGTTCAACCGCTTGGTTGCACATATCCATCAAACGTTTGGTCTTGCCGGAGCCTTTACGACCGAGGATCAAAGTAATCATTAAAATTCCTCCCAGTATATATATATTAACCGCCTTCGACGGTCATTACCTTCCTAACCGCTGTTCTAAAACGGCTTTTTGGTCTTCGTAGCCGGGTTTGCCAAGCAAGGCAAACATGTTCTTTTTATATGCTTCTACACCCGGTTGGTTAAATGGGTTAACACCCAACAAATATCCCGAAATAGCACAAGCTTTTTCGAAGAAATAGATCAAATATCCGAGTTCGTGTTCCGATACCGTGGGGACGTGCAACACCATGTTCGGTGTGCCGCCGTCGGTATGAGCAAGCACCGTACCCTCAAATGCTTTTTGGTTGATTTGAGCCATCGTACTGCCTGCCAAGAAGTTAAGGCCGTCAATATTTTCGGCATCTTCTTCAATGACCACGTTCACGGGGGATTCGTCAATTAGCACCACCGTTTCGGTCAGGATGTTACTACCATCTTGCACGAACTGACCCAGCGAATGTAAGTCGGTCGAAAAGATAACCGATGCCGGGAATAAGCCTTTACCATCCTTGCCCTCGCTCTCGCCGTACAACTGTTTCCACCACTCGGACATCAGTGCATAGCGCGGTTCATAACTGACCATCAATTCGACCGACCGACCCTTGCGCAGTAAGATGTTGCGCAAAGCGGCATAACGGTAACAATCGTTTTGCATGACATCGGGATTGCACAAAGCAGTTTGTGCTTCTGCCGCACCCTTCATCAATGCTTCAATATCGCACCCTGCCACAGCAATCGGCAACAAGCCTACCGCTGTCAGCACCGAGAAACGACCACCGACATCGTCCGGTACAACAAATGTTTCGTACCCTTCACGGTCGGCAAAACTTTTTAAGGTGCCCTTTTCTTTATCCGTCGTCACGTAGATGCGGCGACGCGCCTCGTCCTTACCGACAGTTTTTTCCAAATAATCGCGGAATACGCGGAACGCAATCGCCGGTTCGGTAGTTGTGCCCGATTTGGAAATCACGTTAATCGAAACGCGGCGGCCCTCACACAACTGTAAAAGTTCCGCTAAAGCAGCAGAGCTGATACTGTTGCCGGCAAAATAAATATCCGGTGTATCTTTTTTGAGGTTGTTATATAACGGGGATTTTAAGAATTCAATCACCGCACGAGCACCCAAGTAGGAGCCGCCGATACCGATGGCGATAAATACATCCGTATCTTGTGCAATGCGTTGTGCCGCTTGCTGAATCCGTGCGAATTCTTCTTTGTCATAGTCAGTCGGCAACGTAAGCCAACCGAGATAATCGTTGCCCATGCCACTACCGCTGTGAAGCAAGTTGTGTGCCGCCGTCACCTGCGGTTGCAATCCCTGCAATTCATAGTCGCTTAAAAACCCATTCAAGTATCGTGTATCTAACGAAACCGCCATGGCGAACCTCCGTTTATTTCTATTACATTCATTTTACAATATTTTAGAAATGATTGCAACCGATACCGTGTATTTTTTTATAAAAATTTATGAATTTTTTCTTGGGAACGGCAAAGTTTGTCATCTTTTGTCGCTTTCACCGACACAAGGTCCTGAGCAAGCGGGAAAAAGCAATACCGAAGTGTAAGCGCTTCACCTCGTTCTTAGTAGAAACGGAATAGGTGGCTACCGTTTCTTCGCCTTTTTTCACCGTCACCGTTCCAACAACCTGCCCCTTTTCCACCGGAGCCGCGACATCTTCGGCAAGTTCTATGATACAGCTCATCTGCTTTTCTTCACCTTTTTTTACCAAGAGTGCCGCCGGCGTTTGTGCCGCGATTTCCACGCTTTCCTCCACCCCATGCAACACCGTAATTGGTTTTAAGGACAGCGGGTCCACTTGCGGTGTATATAAGGTATAATTTGCAAAACCGTAATCCA
>JAGBSU010000202.1 GCA_017631705.1 Clostridia bacterium
CCATCGCTTTTTTGTCGGCACCGTAGATTTGGTTGACCTTACAAAAACGACGTTCTGCTCGGCGGGCAATGGCTCTTGCCATATCGATACGCGCCGAGGCTTCGCATTTGCCGTATACCACAAAATTGTGTTCACGGGGGAAGAGGCTTTCGGTTTTATCAATTTTGCTTTCTAATGTCTCTATCATGCTGTCGCTGACCTTAAAATTGACATTGGAAGAATCGGCGATACCGGACATAATTTGCATCAATTCTTTTTGAATGTTGGTGATGTTTTCTTTGCCTTTATCACACAATAACACCTTGGCAAGACCGAGTTGACTGTTGAGTTCGTCGATGTTGCCCATTAGTTCTACGCGTTCATCGAATTTTGAAACACGGGCACGACCGATAAGTGAGGTGCTGCCGCTGTCTCCGGTTTTGGTGTAAATTGCCACGCCGATTCTCCTTTCTATGTTACTTAAATGATTGTTTCTTTATCGCTCTTGCACTGTTGGCACCGATAATTCTGCTTTGATTCTTGGTGGGGTTTTCGTATTGTTCTACGTTTTTGCCGTATTCCACACCACGGATTTGGAAAGCCACGGTATTACCGAGAATACCGATGCCGGAACCGAGCATAGAATCGTTGGCAGCATCGTAAGCCAAGCGGTTGACGTTGTCTTCACCGCGTTCAATGACTTCGTAAAAAACGCCTTCTTCTTCAATGCCGGAATGCACTTCACGAAGGGTATCTCCATCCGGATGATTGACGTATATGTAAATGGAAGGTCTACTGACTATCATGATACCATTTCCCTCAATTATTTTCTATACGAAAGTACCAAACCGGTAGCAACGGCATTGCGCGGGCCTTCGCTGCCGCGAATGTTACCTCTGCCGCACACAATCATGTGTTTTGCAAATTCTTCCATCAGCATTTCGGGAATTTCAAAGTCTTCGGCCGAACCGCCGACCAGTACCACGTTGGGTATGGCTTTTAAATTGTGTTGCGGTGCGACTTCTTGCAATGCACGGATTGCATTGGTAATAAACACCTTTTGTTTTACCTCGCGACGAACTTGCACAATCTTATCCATAGGGATATCTTCTTCAATTCTGACAAGTCCGTTTTCAGTCAGCAAAACCACGCGACCGAAAAAGCGCGGGTCAATAGAATCCTCTACAAAGGTGATTTGCCCGTTTTCCATGCGCATGTGGAACAAACTTTCCACCTTGGCTAACGGATATTTTTTAATTTGTTCGGCAACGTGACGGTCACGCAAGCCGAGTTCGGTTTGAATGAGCATCGATACCAGTTCGCCGGCACCGGCTTTATGTGTGGTGGCAATATCACCGTTTTCCGTGATAAGAGCAGCATCGGTAGAACCGCCGCCCATATCCACAATCGCTAACGGTAACTTGGTGCCGGGGGTTGTCAGTGCACCAAGGCTTGCCATAATCGCTTCCACGCCTGCTACGACAACTTTCACGTTTAAATCTTGTTCTAATTTTTGAGCAATTTTTTGCATGGGGAGTTGTTGCGTTTTTACCATGGCGGCAACACCGACCGCTTTTTCCAAGCACGTTTCGCCGGCTAATGCGCCCGCAATCAACACGGGTGCCATGGTGTCCACCGCTAAAATGTCGGTAATATGAACCTGTGTATCGGTACCGTCGACTTCTTTCATACTGCCGCGGATGTTCTTGAACATGTTACCGATATTGGTTCCTTCTTGACCATAAATATCGTGAATCGTTCCTGCTTTATTGACGGCTTCCATGATTTTTTCGGCACCGTCATCAATATTCACATTGCCGCCATATTCGGCTTTTAAGTGAATTTCACCGGCGGGGAGCACGTTTTCTTGCACGTTGCCGCCTGGTGTTTTGAGCACCACCGCACTACGTTTACCGATAAGGCTTTTGGCAATTGGGGTGATAATACGCGTTTCTTCGGCATTTAATTTAAGCAACGTAGCAATGCCGTAGGGGTTGGAAAGCATACGAATGGTTTGACCGGGAACCGCTACTTCAATCGCTGCGGTAACACCGGCAGGGAGTTTAGCCATTCTCGCCACTTCATCGACGATCGGGATTTTTTTCTGTAAGCGGTTTTCCACCAACACCGCTTCGTCCGCTTGCAGAATTACGCCGACAATGTTGATAGCACCGGCAATGCGATTGATAATTTGAGCAACAGCTTCGTAGGGAAATTCCTTCGATACCGCTAAAATATACGGCTTGCCGGGCGTGGCACGCGACACATCTTGAATGAGTAACACCTCACCGACCGCCTGACCAAAACCGGCCGGGGTGGAGGGGTTATGACCAATCATAGAAGAATCGGTAATAATCGTTTCTGTTAGCGTTTCCATGGCGGTATCGCCGATAACCGGTGCCGCTTCGTTGATGCGAATCAAATCGAGGTCCGATACGTCTTTGCCGATATTGCTCATGGCTTCTTTAAGAGCGGATTTTATGGCGTGGGTGTTGGAAATCGTACCTTTTGTCCCTGTTGTGGGGCAAGAAGTGCTGGACAAAAAGACCACCTTGTTTTCCAAGGTAATCTGGCCGATACATACTTCAGTTGTAGAGTTTCCGATATCTACACCCGCAATGTACATTACAATAAAATTCCTCTCTTTTCGTACACCTCAGCAGCTTCTAAAACAAGTTTCGCACAGTTCGGTGCGTTGTACTTTTCGATAAGCTCTTGTGCCATCGTCACCAATTCCGTTTTGGTGGAACGGTTGGGTCGAAGTTTATCGTACATTTTCAAAATCACATCGTCGGGAACGGCGATGAGCTCTGCTGCACGTTCAAAGTTCTTTTCCATCGGTTCGCTGCCGTTTTCTTTGGCAACTTGACCCTGCGCTTTGAGCGTTTCTTTGGAAATTTTAATATCCTCGGAGGAAACGTGACCTTTTAACACTTCTTCTAACGTAATATCCGTCAATTTCTTGCCGGTTTTTGAAGTGATACTGTCTTTATGATGTACTCCCAATGGGTATTGCATTATTTTCCCTCCCATTCAATGATTCCCAGTTTCGGGTCTAATTGCTCGGTTTCGGCAATGTGCATGAGTGCGGCCTTGACCTGGAACTTCGGTCTCGACATCGGGTCGTTGGTACACGGAATCGGCACCACTTGTTCGCCTTTGACGTATTTGGCCGCATTTTTGCCGATTGCACGGTAGGTTTCCAACGTCATAAGCGGTGCTTGCGGAAACAGTTCCAAGTTGGAGAGCGGGTACAAATCCCGTTGGTGAATAACGGTGGTACCTTTGGATTGGATACCGACACCGATACCCGAACCGGAAAGTTTAGCGGCTTCGAGTGCCATAAAGCACACGTCGGACGTATCGAGAATTTTCACCACGCGAGCGACCATGCCTTCTTCCTCTATACCGGCTTTGATGTTTTTGAGAACGTCATCCAGCGGAATATTGCAAATAGTGCGCTTGATTTCGCGTTGGAACGCCGCACCGACACCAATAACGATTTCTTTAGGGTTGGTGCCTTTGTTGGCTTTGGGATAAGAAGAATAATCGGATTTCTTCTCGTTAATTCTATCGCGACCCGAAAGAGAGGGGACAGCAGAACCGCTTTGGCTCTTTTCGCCACCCAATTCTTCGGCTAATATCTGCGAGATTTTTTTAATTAATTCGTCATTGATTTGCATACCGTTTTCTCCTTATATATCTTGAGGATTGATAATATGAGGAATGTTTTTGATTTCTTCCCAGCGACTGCCTTCCACGCGATAACCCGTGCCCGGCCCCATGTAGTCGTTGGGGGTGTTAACGCCGGATAAGACGTTGAAATCTTTGTCCAAAATAGCTGAGGTTTGCATGTAGTCACCGACCACGCGTTGTTTGAGCATGCTCAACACGTTATCGGCGATATCCTCGTAGCCGGTTTCTGCCAAGGCACGAACGATATCCACACCGGTGATACCGCGTTTTAACACGTCCTCAGCCGCCATCAAGTCGGCGGTAACGTCACGCGGGGGAGTGTCCTTACTGCCATGTGCGTAGGTGACACGCTCCACTTGTTCATCAGTAATCGGCGACAAACCGAGGTTTTTAAAGACAGCTTGCACCGCTTTGGCAGCTTTGTTACGTACGCGAATGACTTCTTCTTCGGTGACAGGACGTAAACCGCCGTCTACCTGCATATCGCGTTGTAACACGTTGTAATCGTCAAAGTCTTCGGCATCAAAGTTAGAGCCGGCAAACATGTTATCGTAGTTGGGTTCTGCGGCATATCCCGAGAAAATGAAGTCGGTACCGGGCAAGAATTGCAGCATGGTGCGGGCGGTACGACGCATATCCGAGTTGGAGAAGCTTTGGTCGTTGGAAGAAGCACATTCTAAACCGAGCAAGGCCGCTACCAGGTTTTCGGCAAGCACTTCACGGATACCGGCAGGAACAGCACCGGGGATACCGATACAACTTACCGAACCGTTTTGAATGCCCTGGCTACCGGCGCCCTTGGTGACATATAAGCAGCGGCATTCCAAATAGAGCATGGACTTTTTCTCGCTGCTGCCCATCAAGACCTCGGAACCGGCACCGGAGGTAAAGCGAACCTTTAATCCTCTGGAAGCATAGGCCGAGTTCAAAAATGCTTTGGAGTAGGGGGTGTCGTCACCGTCAACAAAGACATTTTCCGTGCCGTATACGGACAAGGTTTCGGCATAGGTAGTCAGACCGCGTATGCCGAGTTCCAATTCGGTGGCTTCTTCGGCGGAACATTGCGTTAACACACCGGGTCTGCCCACTTGTGAGCCGATTAACAAAGCAATGGCACTTAAGGGGGCATACCGTGCCACACCCATGGTGGTTTCTTCTTCGGCAAAGCCGCGGTAAGCACCTTCGGCACCGTCGGCGGCAATTTGAACCGGGTCATCTTTTAGGTTGGTAATATGCGCTTGGTTTCCGGGCATTTTTCTGGCACGAATTTTTTGCATACCCATCATAAGCTCGACAACATTGAGATAATTCATTACCTCTACCATCTTAGCAGGGGTAATACCGGCAATCAGTTCCACCACTTCTCTGCGGGAAACATTGATGTCGGTAATCATTCTGGCAATTTGCAACGAAGATACTGCCATGGAGGCTTCGGTCTTTTTGATATCGATAGCGTAGTCGGCAATGAATTGGTCGATAAAATCGAACTCGTTACGTTGTTTGCCGTCGAGCTCGACGATTTTGCCGTCCACCACTTTTACCGAGGGTTTCGGGTCGTATGGACTGCTCATGGCAACAAAGCCCATCTCCGGCCATTCGTTGATAAAGCCGTCGAGATTGACTGCTCTTTTATCTAATGTTTCTATTCGTTTTGATCTTTCCATGTCGGTCATTCTCCTAACAAACAAAGAATAATTGTTAACTAAAATGGGTACAAAACCACGCATACCATTCTCATTTTGCTATATTATACAACATCTTTCTCAAACAATCAATAGATTTCTTCAAAAAAATGTTGATTTTTTTGTTGTTTTTTTGTTTTTTCTTTTATTGTTGGTGTTTTGTTTTGGTTTCTTATATATTTTTTCGAGATTTGTTATCAAAAACAAAAAATGCGGGGGAAAGGACAACACGAAAAAAAGAGTGAAAAATCTCTATATAATAATGGTATTAAAAGACAAAGAAAAAACCCGAACACAAAGCGTGTTCGGGGGAACTTGGCTGCGGAACTAGGAATCGAACCTAGACAAAGAGATTCAGAGACTCTCGTGCTACCTTTACACAATTCCGCAATGGAAACTGTGTTTATTATACCCGTTTTTTTGTGTTTGTCAAGGAAATTCCCGAAAATCACCGAAAACTTTACGTAGATTATTATTTAAAGAACTGAGCCGCCGAGAAAATTTCTCGGCGGCTCGATTGTTACAACTTAAAATTATTTCAAGTTGTTTTCGTATTGCTGGATCATCTTTTTGACCATTTGGCCGCCAATAGAACCAGCTTGTCTAGCGGTTAAATCACCGTTGTAGCCCTGTTTCAAGTTAACGCCGACTTCGTTAGCGGCTTCCATCTTGAAACGGTTGAGACCTTCGCGAGCCTCGGGAACCAAGCTGTTTTTGTTAGACATAACTTACACTCCTCAAAACTTTTCGGCATATCGCCTGTATTTCGTCTTGCGTTTGCAATAGTAGTGTGCGTTTGTCTATCGAAATCATGCGTGTTAATTTGTGGCAAAAATTTTTATAAATCGTCGGCATCTTGTTCCGGTACTTCGCCGTTTTCGGGTGAGCCGGTATAACTGCCGAGTACGTCGGATAAAATACTGCCGCGACCTTCGGTCGGCAATGCGTTGATAGCGGATTGTACGGATTGTTTTTTGTGAATCAGTTTTTTCTTTTCTATGATAAA
>JAGBSU010000020.1 GCA_017631705.1 Clostridia bacterium
ATCCCAACCGCATAATATCCGTGCCGTTAATCGCTAAATCTTTGAGTGAAAAACATTGGCTTTCCTCTATAATTTTTTCTTTCAATCGGCAAAGTTCGGCAAGTTCCGTCATGCGGGGTTCTAACAAACACGGTGCATGACCTTTGCAATCTCCATCTTTTACCAAGATTAAGGTTTCAAACAAATCTTGCCCCAAACGATTGAGCCATCGTTTCACGCACACCTCGTTTTGTTCAATTATCGTATCATGATGCCGTATCAGCACGCATACGTCGTGTATGGTTTTGGTATCAAAACGCAAGCGACGCAAAATATCCCCCGCCATCTCTTCGCTTATTTTAGCATGCCCAAAGAAATGACCGTTCCCCTTTTCGTCTTTGCTAAAACATAACGGTTTTCCAATATCGTGCAACAACAGCGTTAACCGAACCAACAAATCAGGGACCGCACCTGCTATTGCGGTAATCGTGTGTTCTAACACGTCACGGTCATGGTATGGACTAAACTGTTCAAAATGCTCGCAAGCTTTCCATTCCGGCAAAACAGGAAATAATACTGTGTAATACTTTTGCAAAACGTCACCAATATAATCGCCTATTAACATACGGCATAGTTCTGCTTGCACTCGTTCTTCCGAAACCGAGGTCAAAAGCGGTGCACATTGTAATAGTGCCGCTGATGTTTCTTCTTCTGGTATAAAACCGTAAGTTGCTGCAAATCGCAGTCCTCGCAAAATACGCAGAGCATCTTCACAAAAACGTTGTTCGGCATTGCCAACACAGCGCAAAACACGCTGGGCTAAATCCTCGCGACCGCCGAACGGGTCCTGCAAACCGCATTTGGGATGATATGCCATAGCATTTACGGTAAAATCGCGTCGTGCTAAATCCTCTTGTAGCGTTTTTACAAAAACAACCGAATCGGGATGACGATGGTCTTTATATTCCCCATCGGTACGAAACGTGGTAATTTCGATCGGCATACCGTCGGATGTGACGGTTATCGTTCCGTGCTTGATACCGGTTTCTATCACCGGATAATCGGCAAAAACCGTCATCATTTCTTCGGGTGAGGCTGAGGTACAAATATCCCAATCATGCGGTGTAAGTCCTAATAAAGTATCGCGCACGCAACCGCCGACAACGTAGGCTTCGTATCCATTTTCGGTTAGTAATTCCAACAAGGTAGAAACCGTACCGGGAATTCTCATACCGTCACCTCCGTTCATTCAAAATATTGTATCATATTTTTCTGTTTTCGTAAAGAGAATAGAAAGTAAAAAAATGTTGTTTTTTGAAAAACAAGGTGTTATAATAAATAATCATTTTTATTTTTTGGAGGAATGTTGTATGCCAATGTGGCTCGTCTTTACCATCGCAACCACTCTTCTGTGGGGCTTTGCGGAACTGTTTTACAAGTGTTATAATTAAAAAAGTAAATGTTAAGCAGAATGCTATTGGGAGATGATTAAACAGAATGGAGAACATAAAAGATTCAGAAAATAAAATCACAAGAAGGCAACATTATGTCCCAA
>JAGBSU010000203.1 GCA_017631705.1 Clostridia bacterium
TTTATCTAATTCTTTAATTTGGCTATTTGTAGGGGAAGTGTTGTGTGTGAGTAAAAGTTTCGCACGGTTTTTAGCATATAGTGCGCCTTCAGGGCCACCTCGGTGATAAAGGTTAGTATCTTCTAGCGTTTAAAGGTTTACACAGTTTTAGGCATACGGTAGCAACGCAAACTATAACAAACGACGTTGATATTAAAACGGTATCATCATTTTTAGGGCATAGTCAAACAAGTACCACTTTAAATATTTATGCTCACGCTGTTCAAAAGTCCAATGTTAAAGCCTTAAATCTTATGGCTAACTTGCTTGAACAAGCAGAGCCATAAAGAACACAACAAAGAACATAGGCACATTTGAGAAAAAAGAAAACCTCACAAATAGCCTATTTAAGCCATTTGTAAGGTTTAAAAAGTTGGTGCGAGGAATGGGACTTGAACCCACACGTCAACGACACACGCACCTCAAACGTGCCTGTCTGCCTATTCCAGCATCCTCGCATACAGCAGTGGTTATTATAGCACTGCTCTATACCGTTTGTCAACTATTTTTACACATTCGGTAAAATTTTATTTTATTCTTCGGTTTTCGATTGCAAAAATAAGTTCTTTTTCAACTTCAGTATCAGCACCACGGCTAATATGGCGGTCAAAAAGGCGGTGACCGCATAGTTTAGCCACAAGCCGTTTAATTTAAGCGGCGATAGCACTGCTAACAAAAGAAGAGGGAACACAAATGCCGAGGCAAGTGAAAGACTCATCGAGGGCAAAGGGCGCTCCAACGCCATAAAGAAACTTTGGATAGCATGGCCTATCCAGCGAAACAGATAGGTGAAAGCACTGATACGCAACGCATGTGTTGCCAACGGTAACAAAGAAATGTCCTCCAAAAACAAAACGGCAATGGGTGTCGGGAACAGGAAAAACACCACGGCAAATAAAACAGAAACCGATGCACCGACGCTCAAACAGCATTTTTCAATCGCTAAAACTCGTTTCTTTTGGCCGGCACCGTAGTTATACCCGATGGCAGGTTGCATAGAATCCAATATACCGTAGAGCAGCTGCTCTACCACACCGCCGGCAGTCATGGTGACACCGTATACCGCTACGGCGGCTTCACCGCCCATACTGAGCAACAGGATATTCATGATAATAGAAAACACACGACCGGCCACATTGGTTAAAAAAGCGGGAACACCGTTTTTGAAAATTTGTGCAATCAGTGCAAGGCTGAACATCGGTTTTACAAATTTTAGTTGCAACTTTCCTTTAATAAAAAAAGCAAGTCCAACTGCTGTCGATAAAAACATTGCAATGGTGGCACCAAGTGCGGCACCGATAATTCCCCAATTGAACACCAAAATAAACAGCAGTTCTAACAGTACCGTTCCAACGCTCATACCGATGTTCAATACCATGCTCGTTTTGAGTTTTCCGCAAATGCGTAAAAAATTGTCCAACGCAAAGGTCATGGTGGTAACGGGGGAAAATAGTGCATACACGCGAATATAATGCATGCCAAGCGATGCCAATTCACCTTCGGCACCCATCAACTTCATAAAAAACGATGCCGACAGATAGAGCAAAGCTCCCATTAATAAACCGGTGATAATAATCATCAGTGTGGCACAAGTGAAATAGTTGTTGGCCTTTTTATCCTCTTTTCTTCCTAGAAAAATCGAAATCGGTACCGAGACACCGATGCCGATTAAATCGGCTAACGCAAAATTGATAATCACTAACGGAAACGCCAACCCCAAAGCAGCAAAAGCAGTTGTACCGACAAACCTGCCGACAAACATAGAATCGAAAATGGTATACAACGAAGAAACCAACATGCTGATAGCACCGGGAAGGGCGGCTTTCAAAAACAGCCGAGACGGCTTGGTTTGTAAATATAATGTCTGATTTGTCATATATCCCTCTCAAAAAAGAATGTGTTATCAGTATATCGAATAATGTCGTATAAAGTCAATTGTAATCTTGACTTTTCCTCTATTCTATTGTATCATTTACTATAAACAAAATATGAGGGGGTTTTTGTTTTGGTTTTAGCGTTGGTAATTTTTTTGATAACCTATGTCTTGATGTTGTCGTTTCAAAAATACCGTCCGTGGATTGCCCTTGGCAGTGCGGCTGTATTTGTTGTTCTCGGCTTGTGCGGTGTGTACAATTTCACAGTGCTTCAGGCTCTCGGTGCCGTGGACTACAATGTGTTATTGATGATTGGCGGTACGATGGGAACGGTTACTTTGTTTATTGAAAGCAAGATGCCGGCACGTTTGGCAGAATTGCTGATTGCCAAGGTGCCGAATGTCAAATGGGCGGTTGCGGTGTTGGCACTTTTTGCCGGTGTCATCAGTGCTTTTGTCGACAATGTGGCGACTGTTTTGATGGTGGCACCCGTCGGTTTGGCAATTTCCAAAAAACTGAATATTTCTCCCGTGGCGGTGCTTATCGCCATTGCGGTTTCTTCCAATTTGCAAGGTGCGGCAACCTTGGTGGGGGATACCACCAGCATCTTGCTCGGCGGTGCCGCAAACATGAATTTTTTGGAGTTCTTTTGGATGCAAGGAAAACCCGGCATTTTTTGGGGCGTTGAGCTTGGTGCTTTGATGGCGGAAGTAGTGGTGTTTATCTTGTTCCGTAAAGAAAAGCAACCGATTTCTGCTAAGGTGGAAACCGAGGTTACCGATTACGCACCTTCCTTTTTAATGATTGGTACGGTTCTCTTGTTAGTTGTTGCTTCGTTCCTACCCGAACCGTCAGGCGGTATTTTGCTGTCACTGTATAACCTGCGCAGTGGTTTGATTTGTCTGGCAATTTGTGTCATCGGTGTGGTGCGTGAATGTGCAAGGAGCAAGTCCGGTGCTGTTGTCGGTAGGGTTTTTAAAGAGTTGGATAAGGATACATTGCTGTTGCTGTTTGGTTTGTTTATTGTTATTGAAGGCATCAAAACGGCCGGTGTTATCCAAGCGGTGGCAGAGTTGTTCTATCATGTGTCGGGAGATAATCCCTTTTTGTTGTATACACTGATTGTTTTTGCTTCGGTGCTGCTGTCGGCCTTTATCGATAATATCCCCTATGTAGCCACTATGTTGCCGGTTGTTGCTTCGTTGGCAGAACTGATGGGAATGGCACCGTATGTGTTTTATTTTGGTTTATTAACCGGTGCTACTTTGGGTGGCAACCTAACACCGATTGGTGCTTCGGCAAATATTGCCGCTATTGGCATTTTACGTAAAAATGGACATGCTGTTACTCTGCGTGACTTTTTACGCATTGGTATTCCGTTCACCCTGGCGGCGGTGCTCACCGGCTATGTTTATATTTGGTTGGTGTGGGGCGTATAATCGTTTGATTTGATAAAAGCAGCACGGTTTGCAACTGCAAACCGTGCTGCTTTTATTGTTCGATTATTTGGTAAGGTTTGGTTAATTCCAACAATCGTGCACCGAGTGTGACAGTCATGAGCAAACCGTCTTCTACATATTCTTCCTGTTCCACGGCACCCTCGCGTCGACATTCTTCCGCTAACGCACCCAGGCGGAACGGAAACAGAACGGTGACACGGCGACGGTCAGGGGGCAATGCCTCGGTGATACGCTGTAACAGTTCATCAATGCCCCGTCCGGTAACTGCACTGATACATACCGCACCATCGGGGTCGGCGAGTGGCAACGCCGGCGGCAAATCGCATTTGTTAAAGACAGTCAGTATCGGTCGGTCGGTACAGCCGAGTTCGGAAAGCAACTGCCGTGTGACGGCTAAGTGTTCGGCCGCCTCGGACGAGGAACTGTCGCATAAGTTCAAAATCACATCCGCCTCGGTGGCTTCTTCCAAA
>JAGBSU010000204.1 GCA_017631705.1 Clostridia bacterium
ACCGGATTGGAAGTGATAAGCACTACCATCACTTGCCCGCTTTGAAATCCACGACGAATCAGTACATGGCGTAATAAACCTTTACGGCTGTCTTCTTGGTAAGGTAAAATTTGAAAATCCGGTAACATACGGCGAATATCTACCACGATACGGTCGGCAATCTCATCTTCAATTTGACAAGAATCCACCTTGACAATGCGGTGACTACCGGATTGATACACACCGGAAATCACCTCACGTTGCCGCGTTAAAGCAAATGCCGCTTATACTTTGTTACGGTAATGATACGGATGTTCCATGCCGATAATCGGTTGTAGGCGGCAAAATCGACCGAGTAACGCGTTGATTTTCCCTTGTTTATACCGAAGTTGTTCTTCGTATGTCATGTTTTGCAATTGGCATCCACCGCATTTGTGAAATAGCGGACAGCGGGGGAGTTGGGTAGCCTGTGGCATAATAGATTAACCCTCCAAATAATAGGTGGCTTCCATGTCGGCAATCGATAACGCTAACGATAACGGATACATGGCAAAAGCGTTGCCGACGTTGCGACTGTCCTCGGTACCGGAAAAGCCCATGTGATATCGAATGGCAAAGGCTTCTTCGCGGGTAAGACGCATATAGCCCGAAAGAATATATACCGACTTTTCACCGTGGCCGTAAGGGAGTTTATCATCAAACTCATAAGTCGGTACGGTATGCCATACACCATGCTCGTCTTTGACATTACGTGTACCGGGTTTATAGCAGTTGATTTTGCAAACGTCATGTAACAAGGAAACAATGGCAATGCTTTCTTCGCTGTAATTCAAACCATAAGTTTCTTTCACTCGTTGACGATCTAAATATTGATGTAAGCAGTCATACACATTCAAGCTGTGTTCTGCTAATCCGCCTTCATATGCACCATGAAAACGCGTGCTTGCAGGAGCAGTGAAAAAGTCACTGGCTCGAGATTCCAAATATTCCAATAGTTCTGCAGAACCTTCGCGGTGAATGTGTGTACGGTAAATTTCCAAAAAACGCTCTTTTGTATTCATTTCTTTACCTCCAAAACCGACTGTTTTATACTAATTATATCGTTTTTTATAATTGTTTTCAATGCTTAGAATAAAAATTAGATGACAAACATACAAAAAAGGTGTATAATAGCGATAACCATTTGAAAAGGAGTCCATGCAAATGAAAGGATTTATGGTAGCGATAAAGGGATTTATTATCGGTTCTTCCATGGCAGTTCCCGGCGTTAGCGGTGGTACCATGGCAATCGTTTTGGGCATCTATGACCGATTGCTTGCTGCTATCAACGGTATTCGTAAAGATTTTAAAAACAACTTTTGGTTTTTACTTCGCTTCGGCGTTGGTGCCGGACTGGGTTTGGTCTTATTATACGAATTGATTGGTCAATTGCTCGAAAGATTCCCGATTCCTGTATCTGCTTTGTTTTTCGGTGCTGTTATCGGCGGTATACCGACCTTGCTTGGGAAAATCAAACCGGAGAAAATAACTACTCGCTTTTGTGTTACTTCAATTCTTTGGGGTCTAATCGGTGTTGTGATTGTTCTCGGTGTCGCCAACATATTAGATATCTTAAAATGGCTCGGTGTAGTATCCTCGAATGTGACGTCGTTGGTTTCTACCACCGAAGGTATTACGCTTCCCAACGTGCTTTTGTGGATTGTAACCGGTTTGGTCATTTCCATTGCTTTGATTTTACCGGGTATCAGCACATCGCATATGTTAATTATTTTGGGAATTACCAGTATTTTATCCTTGCCGTTGCCGGCTCTTCTGATTATTGGTGTGTCCTTGTTAGTCGGCATTTTTGCCATCACCAAGCCGTTAGAATGGGCAATGAACCGCTTTACGCGGCCGACGTATTGTGTCATTATCGGTTTTGTAGTTGGCTCGTTATGGGATATCTTTGCAGATTATATCATTCCCGGTTTTGCCAATCTTTCAACAGGATGGCATTGGCTGTTGACGATTGTTGTATCGGTCGTTTTATTCGTCGGTGGCCTACTGGGCTTGTTGCAGTTGTCGCGGTTTTCTGACGATTAATAAAAATTTGACTTTTTTTCTCGGCTATGCTAAACTTTTCTTATCTTCATAAAAGGGGTGTTTTATTTGCGAACAGAACTTAAAAAAAAGTATGGCTTGATTACCGCTATTGCTATGGTTGTCGGTACCGTTATCGGCAGTGGTGTGTTTTTTAAAGCCAGCAAAGTGTTGACTAACAACAACGGTAACATGACGATGAGTTTGTTAACCGTAGCAGTCGTCGGTTTAATTATGATGATCTGCTCTTATGTGTTTGCACAATTGGCTCAACGCTATGAGAAAGTTAACGGCATTGTTGACTATGCGGAAGCTACTTGCGGCAAAAACTTTGCCTATGGTGTGGGTTGGTTTTTAACAACTAT
>JAGBSU010000205.1 GCA_017631705.1 Clostridia bacterium
GTAAGGCAAAACTGACAATCGAACTCATGGAGTTAAAGAGAGCAATCACAGCGACGGTGCCGATAGCAATAAAGGTGCAAATGCTGGTGTTTAACGTACGGGAGAAGGATTGATTCAAACTGACATTGACCACTTCGGCAATCGTGGAACGCTTATCCATAATGTTGCGGTTTTCGCGGATACGGTCGTAAATAACAATGGTATCGTTTAGCGAATAACCCAAGATGGTCAGTACCACAGCAACAAAGTTATCGTTGAGCGGAATGCGGAAGATAACAAATACAAAATAGGCGATAATGATATCGTGAACCAAGGCTAACAACGCCATGATGCCGGCAGACAAGCCGCCGATTTTACGGAATCGCAGACCAACATAAATTACCAAAAATACCGATGCCAACGCAATTGCAACCAAACATTTGATAAAGAACATGCGACCGCTGGACGGTTGTAAGGAGTTGGTGGAAATTTCTTTAACAGAATTGTCGGGGAATTTTTTTGCCAACACCGATTGGAAGTTGGTTTGTGTTTTGGAATCCAAATCCGTTGTCATGGTGATGGTAATGGTGCTCAAACCGCTTTCGCCGTTTTCGTTGAGTTCTACATCGGCTTCGGGCAGTTTTTCTTTTACAAAGGAGGCGACTTCTTCTTCGGTCAGAGTACCCTCATAACTGTATTTAAGTAATGTACCGCCTTTGAAGTTAATATCCAATTCCACACCCATAAAGATATTGCAAATCAAGCCGATAACTAAAATAGCGGCAGAAATGCAAAAAAACAATTTGCGATGCTTAATAAAATCAAAGTTTCTCATTCTTTTGTACCTCCCAACAACCAAGGTTTACGGAGGAACTTGAAGCGGGAAACAGATTTGAGCATCAACCGCGAGCAAGTTACACCCATAACAAAGTTAAAGATAATACCGGCAAGTAAGGTATAACCGAAGGAGTACACGGCACCGCTGGCGGAAACAGGGAACATAAACAACAGCGGTTTTAAGAGTTTAGCAAAGAAGCTGTCGGCAGGTCCGAACACACCCATCAACACAACCGAGACAATCATAACGGTGATGTTACCGTCAAAGATAGCCGAGAAGGATTCACTACAACCGTTGCTGATAGCGCTGTCAATGGTACGACCGCGACGAATTTGCTCTTTGATGCGTTCCGAAGTAATGATGTTAGCATCTACGCCCATACCGATAGAAAGAATAATACCGGCAATACCGGGCAAGGTTAACGTGAAACTGTCGAGGAAGGGGAAGAAACCGGAAACCACGGCAATGGAACCGGCGACCTGACCCAACAAAGCAATCACGGCAACCACACCGGACAAGCGATAATACAAAATCATGAAGATGGCAATCAACACAAAAGCGATGATACCGGACATCACCATGATATTCAAAGCACGCTCGCCCAAAGTGGCGGTAATGGTGTTGGTGTTCTTTGCCTTAATGCTAAACGGCAATGCACCGGAGTTAATCAAGTTCGCCAAATCGGCGGCTTCTGCATACGTGGCAAAACCACCGGAAATCACAGCCTCACCGTTGGTGATATGTGCTTCAACCGACGGATTGGAAATGCAATCCTTGTCCAACCAAATGGAAATGGTATGGTTACGGCCGCTGGCACCGTTTAAATTCTTTTGCGTTTCGGTTGCTTTGGCAAAAGCGGCTTTACCGGTGCTATCCAATTTAAGGGCAACAACCGGAGACGTTCCTTTTTCGTCCCAACCGGCGGTAGCGGATTCCACCGCGCTGCCGTTCAAAACAAACTTGTCTTTGTCCGGCTTGGCAGTAGGTAAGGAACCGCTGGATTCGCTTTCGTCCAAATAAAATTCCAACAATGCCGTTTTACCCAATTCTTCAATGGCAGCAGCGGCATCAAATTTTGTTTCGTTGCGTTTCCACGGGAACCGAATAATGACTTGGTCATTGTCGGTATCGGTATACGCTTCATAGTCGGTGATGTTATTCGCAATCATACGACGTACGATTACTTGTTTCATCGCCTCGATTTCAGAATCTTTCGCATCGATTTTATCATCAGCCGGGGCAAAGGTTACTTCAATACCACCGCTGATATCAATGCCGGTACGAATTTCGTTTGCACCGCGGATTACCGTGTCTAATCGGTCGCCGTATGACTTATGTACGCCGAAAAAGGCGCCGTACGCTAAGGCGACGATGAGCAAGGACACGATAAAAAATACGGGTTTCGGTGTACGCTTCATCGGTCAATCCTCCATTGTAAACTCATATACCGTTCATTATAGAGCATTTTGTATAAAAAGTCAACGAAAAACCATGAATTCTTTAATTATATAAAAAAGAAAACCGTCGCAAAGCGACGGTTTTTGATTAAGCAGAGAAGTCATATCCAAGCACGCTGAAAACGGCAGAATTTCGGTGCTTTTCGGATTATTGGCGTCGTCAGACGACAGCCTTGCCGACTTCGCTGCTTACGCATTCAATAACTTTTCGGCATATACCAATTCGGCACAAATGCAGAATAATTCCATGGCGATTTCCAATTCCGAAAGCGGGGGATAAGACGGTGCAATCCGCAAAACGGAATCGTTCGGGTCTTGCCCATACGGATACGTCGCTCCTGCAGGGGTGATAACCACGCCTGCCTCTTTGAGCAAACGCACCGTTTCCTTGGCACAACCGTTTTGTAATTCCACGCTCACAAAATAGCCACCGTTCGGTGTGTGCCAACGAGCGGCACCGGTATCGCCCAAGCGGTTTTCCAAAGCCGACAATACCACATCGAACTTGGGACGCAACACCGCAGCGTGTAACTTCATGTGCTGATGTACCCCTTCGGCATTGCCGAAAAAGCGGGTATGACGCAACATGTTAATTTTATCATGGCCGATGGTTTGCACCGTTAATCGGCGCTTGATATCGGCAATATTTGCTTTACTGGCGGCAAGCACGGCAACACCTGCACCGGGGAAACTCACCTTCGAGGTGGAAGCGAAAATAACCACCATATCGTCATGACCGACAGCATGCACTTCGTCAAAAATATTCAGCAGTGTGTCGGGTGTATCGGTCAAATGATGAATGCAATAGGCGTTATCCCACATGATACGAAAATCAGGTGCGGCAGGCACCATGTTCGCCAAACGGCGCACCGTTTCGTCGGAATAGGTAATTCCCTGCGGATTGGAATACATCGGCACACACCACATACCTTTCACGGCAGGGTCTTTCACCAATTCTTCCACCATATCCATGTCGGGTCCGTTTTCGGTCATCGGCACGGTAATCATGGAAATTCCAAAATGCTCCGTAATCGCAAAATGACGGTCATACCCGGGCACAGGACACAAAAACTTCACTTCCGATAACTGCCCCCACGGCGTGTTACCGCAAAGACCGGTAGAAACCGCTTGTGCAATATAATCGAACATTAAATTCAAACTGGAATTACCGGCAACAACCACATTATCGGTGGGAACGTCCAACAATTCAGCAAACAAAGCCTTCGCCTCAGGTGTGCCGTCCAACAATCCGTAGTTGCGTGTATCAAAGCCGGCATCGGTGCAAAAACCGGTACGTGCATTAACACAATCCAGCAACCCATTGGTGAGGTCTAACTGCTCGGCACTGGGCTTTCCGCGGGACATATCCAACGAAAGACCGCGTGCTTTGTACCCTTCATATTCTTCGCGCAACGCTGTAACACGCTGTGTTAATTCTTGTTTTGACATAGCTTGTAATGAGGACACAATAACAACTCCTTTTTGCATAAGCAGAGAAGCCGTATCCGAACACGCTGAAAACGGCAGAATTTCGGTGCTTTTCGGATTGTCGGCGTCGTCAGGCGCCAGCCTTGCCGACTTCTCTGCGCCAAAAATCCCACGAAATTCGGCTCGTTTTGAGTCAAAGAATTTTCACAAAGCGGATTTTTGGCTATGCAAGGCACAAAACGCAGTAAATCCTTTCGGATTTACGAGTATTTTAACACAGCAGAGACAGAAATCCGCCTGTGAAAATCGGGTTCGGATATGACTTCTCTGCTTAAGGTATAGTGTACTACAAACCGTTTAATTTTGCAAGCCTAAAATACAAAACTTGCAAAAATATTTTTGCGCTAAAAAAGACACCCTGCTTTTTAGAAAAAGCAGGGTGTCCTGGATAATCTTTAGAAATCGGCAGAACCGGTGGTGCGGGGGAAGGGGAGAACGTCGCGAATGTTTGCCATACCGGTCACATACAAAATCAATCGTTCGAAACCTAAACCGAAACCGGAGTGAACCGCACCGCCGTAGCGACGCAAATCCAAATACCACCAGTAATCTTCGCGGTTTAAGCCGAGTTCGTCCATGCGCGATTCCAACAATTCCAAACGTTCTTCACGTTGGCTGCCGCCGATAATTTCGCCGACACCGGGTACCAATAAGTCCATGGCCGCCACGGTTTTGCCGTCGTCATTGAGGCGCATATAGAACGCTTTGATTTCTTTGGGATAATCGGTCACAAACACCGGCATTTTATACACTTTCTCGGTGAGATAGCGTTCGTGCTCGGTTTGCAAATCGCAACCCCAAAACACAGGATATTCAAATTCGTCTTTGTGTTGTTCCAAAATTTCAATTGCTTCGGTGTAGGTGACGTGTGTGAAATCGGAGTTAATCAAAGCGTCCAAACGTTCCAACAACTCTTTATCATAGAAATCGTTAAAGAACTTCATTTCATTGGGGCAGTTTTCCAACAAATACTTCACAACATAGGTAATCATGTCTTGCGCGACGTCCATGTTGTCTTTTAAATCGGCAAACGCCATTTCCGGTTCAATCATCCAGAATTCAGCGGCATGCCGTGCGGTATACGATTTTTCTGCACGGAACGTCGGACCGAACGTGTAAATTTTACCGAACGCCATCGCCATACATTCACCGGCCAATTGACCGGATACAGTCAGCGAAGTGTGTTTACCGAAGAAATCTTCGGAATAATCCACCTTGCCGTCTTCGGTAAGCGGTAAATTGCTCATATCCAACGAGGTAACATGGAACATTTCACCGGCACCCTCACAGTCGCTGGAAGTAATCAGCGGTGTGTGTGCATACACAAACCCACGTTCTTGGAAGAAACGGTGAATCGCATACGCTGCTACCGAGCGCACACGGAATACCGCGCTAAACGTATTGGTACGGGGGCGTAAGTGCGCAATGGTACGCAAAAATTCCATCGAATGGCGCTTTTTCTGCAACGGATAGTCCGCTGTCGAAGCGCCTTCTAATTGAATAGATGTTGCGTGTAATTCGCACGGTTGTTTTGCTTCGGGTGTGAGCAATAAGTTACCGCGAATGCAAAAAGCGGCACCGACGTTTTGCTTACAAACTTCTTCAAAATTTTGGAGTTTACTTTGCTCGGCAATGATTTGCAAATTGCGCAAGCAGCTACCGTCGTTGAGTTCAATAAACGCAAGCGATTTGGATTGGCGCAATGTGCGCACCCAACCGCAAACGGTAAGTTCTTGTTCGGTTAATTGTTCGGCATCGGCAAACAGTGATGCGATTTCAGTTCGTTTCATTTCCTAATCGTCCTTCACAAACAATATTACAATTTCTTATTATAACAAATCCTTTGGAAAATACAAGCACTATTTTCGCTTTATTAGTGTCACTAACGCACATAAAAGTTCCGCAAACGAGTAAGCGGCGGAAACGTAGGCACGTACCGAAAGATTATACCATATCCATAACGCACAGCACACAATACCGATAACGCGCAAAAGCCTTTCGCTTTTTTGCCACGCGGCAAAGGTGAAAAGTAGGGAAGTCACAATCGGCACAGCGGTATACCACCCGTCCAAAAAGAGTAACCCCATACCGAAACTCAGCACCAAAAACACCAATAATTCGATTTTGCTGTTGTCTTTCCCTTTGCTGTCGTTGTGCATAAAAATCGCATACTTAGCAACCGAAACCGCGTTACTTGCCACACCGGCAAAAGCACCCAATAACGCATATTGGATACCGTATAACACGTTATTCACCAATTGCCAAAACAAAAAGTAGCGGCGCTTTTTCGCTAAATAACTGGCGCACGAAACGGCACAACAAGCAAGCGCCACCACTTGTGCGATAATAAATGGTATATCCATAATCCACTCACATTACTTCTTTTTACAAGTCCTTTTTCTACACGGCGACCCTTTAATTAACTTCTCGGTCACCGCCAACAATTCGGCAATCACTGCATCGGCTTCGGCAATGGTGTTACCGGTAGCGGTGACGTACCCTTTCACTTTCGGCTCAGTTCCCGAAGGCCGCACAATCACTTCGGCATGGTTTTCCAGTTCAAAAGTAAGCACATTGGATTTCGGTAAATCAATTACCTGACATCCGTCGGCACCGGTTCGTTCAGACGACAAATAATCCGCCACCGCCAACACTTTCAACCCGGCGAGTTCAACCGGCGGCTTTTTGCGTAATTTTGCCATCAGTTTTTCCATTGCCGCCATACCTTCGGCACCCTCAAACTGCACGTTGACCAAACGATGACGATACACACCGTGCTCCTCGTACAAAGCGTTCAACACTTGGCAGAGATTAAGCCCTTTGGAAGCATAATACGCTGTCATTTCACAAATGAGCATCGAAGCAACCACCGCATCCTTATCCCGTGCGTGGGTGCCTACCAAACAACCGTAACTTTCCTCAAATCCAAACAGAAAACGTTCCGGCGTTTCGGCTTTTTCCAACTCCACAATCTGTTCACCGATATATTTAAAACCGGTCAACACGTTGCGCAACTCACAACCGTATTTTTCCGCAATGCGTGCCGCAAGGTTCGAGGTAACAATCGTCTTAATCACCACCGGATTTTCCGGTAACGTTCCTTGTTCGGCACGGCAAGAGAGAATATAGTTCAAAAGCAGACAACCGGTTTCGTTGCCGGTAAGCAGTGTATATTCGTCACCCTCGCGCACCGCAATACCCACGCGGTCGCAATCGGGGTCAGTCGCTAACAGTAAATCGGCGGGGTTGTCCTTTGCCATTTCTAACGCCAAATTAAATGTTTCCCGCAATTCCGGATTGGGGAACGGTGCAGTGGGGAAGTTGCCGTCGGGTAATTCTTGCTCGGGTACCACACTCACGCCCAATAACCCAATCCGTTCCAATACCGCTCGCACCGGCTTGTTACCGGCACCGTTGAGCGGCGAATAAATCACGTGAATATCACTATCACGGCAAACGCCGGCATTGATTTGCTGGGCGGTGACACAATTTAGATACGTTCCCATGACGACGTCGTCCACCAAGGTGATACGTCCATCGGCAACGGCAGTATCAAAATCCGCCAAGCGAATGTCCGTAAACATATCCAACCGACGAATACATTCTGTCACGGTAGCGGCATCGTCGTCGGTCATTTGGTACCCATCGGCACCGTAGCACTTGTACCCATTATAAATAGCAGGATTGTGGCTGGCGGTCACCATCACACCGGCTTGGCATACCAGGTGCTTTACCGCAAACGATAACACCGGCACAGGTACTAATTCGGCAAACAATTTCACCGCAATACCGTTACCTGCCAACACGCGGGCGGTTTCTTTGGCAAACACGTCGGACTTAATGCGCGAATCGTAGCCAATCGCCACACACGGTGCAGGATAGCGGGAGTTAAGATACTCCGCTAACCCTTGCGTGGCTTTGCGAATGGTATAAATGTTCATGCGATTATCACCGGCACCAATCACACCGCGTAAACCGGCGGTACCGAATTCCAGTTCACGGTAAAACCGTTCGTAAATTTCGTTTTCTTTACCGTCAATCTCTTGTAATTCTGCGGTAATGTCGGCATCGTCGGTGGCAAGTTCCAACCACCGCTTATAGTTTTCCGAAACAGTCATAAAAACACCTCTCACCAGCGTAGTATTTTTACATTATACTGTTTTTTTATAAAAAATGCAAGCGGAGTTCTATGACAACAAACGACAGCACCAAAACTTGGTGCTGTCGCAGTAATGTTATTTTTGGTTTTCTTCGGTGACTTCCAGATGTTGCGTAAACCATGCGGGAAGTTCGTCGCAAGGATAATAGGCTTCGTAAACTGCATGATTTTTATAGGTGTAACCGTCCGATTCTGTTTTTTCTTCTACCACAGAGGTGCACAGGAAAATAAACGGTTTCGTAATGTCGGTTACGGCTTCTTGCGGAAAACTTTGCGCCCATTCCTTAATTTGCTCTTCATAAAGTTTATAATCATTGTCATACAAATTCAAAGAATAACAACCGTCTTCACCAAAATAAGTGGCGCAAACATACGTTACCTCAACGATGTTTTCACCCGAAAGCAAGGTTAACGGTTTTTCGAAAGTGTTATCTTGCTTACGCATATCGGTGTGCAAGTCCATGTATTTGGCACATGTTTTGGGCAGCACTTCTGGGGAAAGCGAAAAAGCCAGTTGATACCAGTGACTACCCTCATACGCTTGGGCAAGGAATGTACAAACACCGTCAACAGGGACGGCCTCGTATTTTCCTTTTATTTGAACAAGCTTGTTTCCGTGTAACAGGGCGTACCATTTTTCAAACCCAATTTGTTCTACCTCGTTGCATAGCGTTTGGTAAAACTCGTTTTTCTGTTTGGTGTCGTTAATGTGGAAACCCTGTTCGGAGGAAAAGTAAATGTAACTCAAACTTGATGCAGGGGGGAGCGTGGTATAAATTTTCTCAAGCCCTTCTACCTCTGAAAGCGCCGTTGATAAAATACGTTCCTCCTCTTTGGTAATCAAAATGCGCCGTTTGCGGGTAATGCCGTTTTGTTTAATCGCAACGGGAATGTACTCCATTTCGCTTTGTGCATTCCAAAATCGTGAACGTTCTTCTTTTAGTAAATCAACTGAATATTGTAAACGGAACGCAACCAACTCGCGTACTTTTTGGTCGGTTAATTCCACTTTGGCAAGTTTGGAGTCGAAGTAATCGGGTGTATCGTAAACGGAAACGGGTTCTCCGGCTCCTAACAATCGCACCGAAGTGATTTCTTCTGCCTCGGGGAGATAGGAGGAAACCGCGTGATAGGTTCCATAGGTGATACCGAATAACCCCACGTTGACAAGAATCAAAAGCAAAATGCTTGTCAAACTGCGACGCAACAATCCTTTGACGCGGCGGGTGGTGATAATATCAAACACCGGCATCAATAACACGGAAATAAGGTACATGAAGAAGAAAAATTCCCAAGAATAAGAATGGTATTCCCCCATATAGTTGGAGCACAAACCAATGGTGGCAATTGACGAGAGTACAGCACCGACCAGTAAGCGGTATAACCCATGCCAATAACGGTTGGGGGCAGCCTTGTCAGCACTTTCACTGGCGCGGCGGGTGAATAAGAAAACGGCTAACAGGAAGTAAATGATAGCCAACACCAAGGTGTAAATACCGCAAGAAAACGTGGAAAGCGATTCCAGATTGCCACCGATAAATACTTGAAACACCATTCCTACAGGAACGTTATATTTAAAGTCCAGTAACGGTGAAACCGTCAAGTTGTTTATCAGTAAAAAGGTGTTTTGAATTTCCATGGTTATCAAGTGCAGTACCAAGCGTGGTAAAAAGATAATCAATAAAGAAACCAAAACGTTGGCAAACAGCGTACCGGTCACCGACATGGCAACGGCGACGGCGGCGGCAATCGATAACCCACCTGCCAACGTGTTAAATGCGGTGAGCAGCACGTTGGCATAGTTAATGCTGTATAACATGGGGAACAGCGCGTGAGTTACGGTGGTCAGTACAACGGTAGCAAGGGTGATCATGGCTAACCACGTGGCAATCGCGGCAAAAAAGCTCATAAACAAGCAAGGCCGCGTAGCAGGGATGGCGTGATATAAATCCGATGCATCCCGCTTGTTCAAAAACGAGAAAAGCGATAATGTCATCAGCGGTGCTACTGCGCAAAAAACCAATACTATCAAGGGATTCATTTCTAAAAAGTTCATGGGTTTCACGACGTAGTTGCCGCCGTCCAGCCACCGCAAAATCGGTTGTAACACGCCGAGCAAATTCATGGCAATCATGCTCAA
>JAGBSU010000206.1 GCA_017631705.1 Clostridia bacterium
ATTGGAAGAAGAAGCCAAGCGTTTGGCTGCCGAAAAGAAGTCAGCGGTCAACGAACAGGACTTTGAGCGTGCCGCCCGATTGCGCGATGAGGAAAAAACCGTTCAACAGCAATTGGAAGAACAACGCAACGAATGGCAAGAAAAAAATGCCGGCATCACCGGTGAAGTGAATGCCGGCGATATTGCCGAAATTGTTTCCGGTTGGACGGGTGTTCCCGTCGCACAGCTCACCGAGGAAGAAGGACAGCGATTGCTCAAATTGGAAGAGGTACTGCATGAACGCATTGTCGGTCAGGAAGAAGCCGTAACAGCAGTTGCCAAAGCCATTCGCCGCGGCCGTGTGGGCTTAAAAGACCCTCGCCGCCCCATCGGCTCGTTTATTTTCCTCGGTCCTACCGGTGTGGGTAAAACCGAACTGTGCAAAACCTTAGCCGAAGCCATGTTTGGTGACGAAAATGCCATGATTCGGTTGGATATGTCCGAATACATGGAAAAACACACCGTATCGCGGTTGGTCGGCTCGCCTCCCGGTTACGTCGGGTACGACGAAGGCGGACAGCTTACCGAAAAAATCCGTCGCAAACCTTACACGGTGGTGCTGTTTGACGAAATCGAAAAAGCACATCCTGATGTGTTCAACATGCTTCTTCAAATTTTAGAGGATGGCATTCTCACCGATTCTCAAGGTCGCCGCGTGGATTTTAAGAACACGGTAATTATCATGACCTCCAATGTCGGTGCACGCTTGATTACGGAAAAACGCAGTTTCGGCTTTGGTGATGTCGGTGAGGACACCGCCAAAGAAGAAACCGAACGCCGCAACCGTGAAAACGTGCTGAGCGAATTAAAAAAGACATTCCGTCCCGAATTTTTAAACCGCGTCGATGACATCATTGTGTTCCATCAATTAACGCAAACCGATATTGAGCAAATTGCCCGCCGTATGCTGTCTTCTCTCACCAAACGCGTACAGGGATTAGACATCACCTTCACCGTCAGCGACGAAGCGGTTGTCGAGCTTGCCAAAGTAGGCTTTGACCCGGTATATGGTGCCCGTCCCTTGCGTCGTGCTATTCAATCTCGCATTGAAGACTCATTGTCGGAAAAGCTATTGGAAGGACAATTCTTAGCCGGTGACACCGTCAACGTCACGTTCGAAAACGGCCAATTTGTTTTTTCCAAAGTATCGACGAACGATTGACAAAAAACAAAAAGTAAGATACAATACCCCATGAGTGAGCCGGACAGTCGCGTGCGTTTTTGCGTATGAGGAAAGTCCGAGCATCACAGGGCAGGATAACGGCTAACGGCCGCCGAGGGTGACCTTAGGGAAAGTGCAACAGAGATATACCGCCGTAGTATTACGGTAAGGGTGGAAAGGCGAGGTAAGAGCTCACCGGCACGCAGGAGACTGCGTGGCCCTGCAAACCCTATCCGATGCAACGCCGACCGAAGCAATACATTGGCCCGATGTGCTTCAACGGGCGGCTGGAGCTGTGTGGCAACACACAGTCGAGATAGATGACTGTCCACGACAGAACTCGGCTTACAGGCTCACTCAACAAAACACCCACCGCGTTTGCGGTGGGTGTTTTGTTTTATCTTTATTATTCGTAAATCGGGAAACGCTCGCAGAGCTCAACCACTTCTTTGGTGATACGCTCGCGGCTTTCTTCAAAGTTAACAATAACTTCTTTCATCCAAACGGCAATGCGTTTCATTTCCTCTACACCGAACCCGCGCGAGGTAACCGCCGGTGTACCCACGCGCAAACCGCTGGTAACAAACGGACTTGCCGGGTCGTTAGGAACTGCGTTTTTGTTGGCGGTGATATGCACTTCGTCTAATCGGTGTTCCAACTCTTTACCGGTGATACCGAAGTTTTGTAAGTCAAGCAACATCAAATGGTTGTCCGTGCCGCCGCTTACCAAGTTAAAACCTTGTTCTTTCAGCGCTTCGGCAAGTGCTGCTGCGTTATCGACCACGTGTTTTTGATAATCACGGAATTCTTCGGTCAACGCTTCACCGAGTGCTACCGCTTTACCGGCGATAACGTGCATCAGCGGACCACCTTGCATACCGGGGAAAATTGCTTTGTCGATTTGTTTTGCCAATGCTTCACGGCACAAAATCATACCACCGCGAGGACCGCGCAAGGTTTTGTGCGTGGTGGTGGTTACCACGTCGGCATACGGTACCGGATTGGGATGCAAACCGGCAGCGACCAAACCGGCAATGTGTGCCATATCCACCATGAGATAGGCGCCTACTTCGTCGGCAATTGCACGGAATTTTTCAAAATCAATCACACGGGGATACGCACTGGCACCTGCCACAATCAAACGCGGTTTGTGTTCCAATGCCAAACGACGCACTTCGTCATAATCAATACGCTGTGTTTCGCTATTTAATTCATAGGAAATCACGTTAAAATATTTACCCGACAAATTCACCGGCGAACCGTGCGTGAGGTGACCGCCGTGTGCCAAGCTCATACCCAAAATCGTATCACCCGGTTGAATCAGCGCAAAATACACCGCCAAGTTGGCATTTGCACCGCTATGCGGTTGCACGTTTGCGTGTTCGGCACCAAACAATTTCTTAGCGCGTTCGCGAGCAATGTCCTCCACAATATCCACGCTTTGGCAACCGCCGTAATAGCGTTTTCCCGGATATCCTTCGGCATATTTATTCGTAAGCACCGTACCGGTAGCCGCCAACACGGCTTTGGAAACAATGTTTTCCGAAGCAATCAATTCAATGTTATGCTGTTGACGGTTCAGTTCCGCACGACAGCCCTCAAATACCTCGGCATCGTGCAAACGCAATTCTTCCATGAAATCCATTAGTATCATCCTCCCATTTCCATATAGTATATCAAAAAAACTTGTATTTGCAAAGAGAAAAGTGTATAATTATAGAAAAATTATTTGAGGAGGAGTTTTATGAAATCTGTTACCGTCGGCAAAAACGATGCCGGCCAACGCGTCGACCGTTTTTTAATGAAAACTTTTCCTCAACTTCCCGTTTCCATGATGTATAAATACATTCGGCAAAAAGACATCAAACTTAACGGCAAACGTTGTCACATTGCCGACCGTATTGCCGAAAACGACGTTGTCACCGTCTATGCGCCGGACGAATTTTTAGAACCCGCCGCACGCAAATTTGAATTTATGTCTGCCGGCAAATCGTTGGATATTGTGTACGAAGACGACCATCTTTTACTAATTAACAAACCAGCAGGGTTGTTGGTACACCCCGATGAACACGAATACGGCGACACCCTCATTTACCGTATCCAACGCTATCTTTACGAAAAGGGCGCCTACCAACCGGAAAACGAAAACAGTTTTGTCCCCTCTCTCGTAAACCGTATTGACCGCAACACCTGCGGCATCGTGATTGCCGCCAAAACAGCGGTAGCGTTGCGAGTACTAAATGAGAAATTACGCAAGCGGGAAATCGAAAAATATTATTTGTGTTTAGTACATGGTTCTCTCGCAAAAAAAGAAGATACCTTGCACGGCTTTTTAGTAAAAAACGAAGCACAAAACCGTGTTTATATTGCCAAGGAGCAAGAACGCGGTGCGCGTGCCATTTCCACCTATTACCATGTGTTGGAAGAACACGACGGATTATCGCTTTTGGAAATAGAACTGCTTACCGGCAGAACCCACCAAATCCGTGCACAAATGGCCGCT
Source organism: Clostridia bacterium (assembly GCA_017631705.1). Classification (GTDB taxonomy): domain Bacteria; phylum Bacillota; class Clostridia; order Oscillospirales; family Acutalibacteraceae; genus RGIG3009. The sequence goes on from JAGBSU010000206.1 coordinate 3,705, forward strand.
ATCGGTCATCCTTTGTTGGGCGATGGAAAATACGGTACCAATGCTCTCAATAAAGGCACCGGCTTTTCAAAACAGGCATTATGCTCTTATCGCTTAAAATTTGCCTTTACCGAAGATGCCGAAGAATTGAATTATCTGAACGGAAAAGAATTTTCACTGCCGTCGGTATGGTTTGTCGAAGAATTTCGTAAAAAAAACGCTGATTAAATAATCAGCGTTTTTTTATTTTTATTAAACTTTTGGCAAGCCAAATTAGTAGCGGTCGAAGCGGTCGCACCAACATCCAACTATGAGAATAGAACCGATACCACTTGTTACAGCAATCCACCGTTTTTCCTTTGCGAACAAAGGCGGTCATCACCGCAACCACACAAGTTTTCGGTAACCGTTCCAACTGAGTCTGTGCATCACCGGTAAAAACATACTCGTCTTTTGTCACCCTAATAATGCGATGCAACACGTATTTTCCGTCGGGTCGTCGATACAGCGGCACATCACCGCGCCGCAAGTCCCCGTCCACCGGCGAAAGCACGGCACAATCTCGTTTGTGAGAGAAAAGCGGCCACATGCTGTTACCGGCAACCGGAATCGTTGCTGTCAATCCTTGCCGAAAGGATTCCGTTATCAACGGCATGATATCGGCAAACGGCATTCGCGTTTCTTTCTTGTTCATATCAACAAATCCGCTTCTTGTAACAATGTGACAAATTCTCTTACATCGGTTTTTGCTGTTGCTTCATCCACATCGTATTCGCTCAGCAAAGCGTTAAGCAGTTCGTGCTCGGAAATCTCTTCAGCGGCAAGTTTCTGCCATAAAAAAGCTCCGGTTTCATTTAGTTTGACCAAGCCTTTAAAATTCAAGGTTTGTTCGCCGACAGCAACCACCACATAGTTACCGCACAACTCACGCAACACAAAATTATCTTTGATACGCATATCGTTTCTCCTTGATTTCTACCATTGTAGTTCTTGCTTGACCACTCCCACCGCTTCTTCGCTGATGGTACAGCCAAGCAAATACATGGGAATCGTTTTAATCAGTTTTTCCGTACAATCCAGCACGCGTAAACCTTGACCGGCATCATAAAACGGACGAACCGTCTGACTGCCGATATACATCATCGCCTCTGTCGGCGATAGGCGGCGAATGCGATTTTCTTTGGCTCGTTCAATAAAAACAATCGCCTTTAACGGAACCGAAAGATTATGATTTCTATTGGTTTTTCCACTCCAAGGCGTACCGTACAAAAACGGTTGTTCCTCTTTAAAGCGAATTGCAGGTTTATCGTCGTTAATCGGCACAACTTTTTCGCCAAAGCATTGTTCCCACAAGGCAGTATGGGTGGATTTTCCTGTCCCCGATGGTGCAGAAAACACCACGCCTTTTCCCTCGTACGCAATGGAAGAACCGTGAAGTACCAAGCCGCCCAAATACGCCAACCGATTGGAAAAAGCCACACCGGTATACACATACTCCCAATCGGTATTCGTCATACCGACACGGTTTCTATCACGATACAAGTTAATTTCCACCGCCGAATAATCCGGTTCAAACACCGTGCGTTGTAACACTTTCCCGTCACTTTTGGCAAACGTGCAAAGCGCCAACCGACCGTCCGCCATTTCTGTCAGCGAAACGACACCGTGGCGCAAGAGTTCTTTTCCCTC
>JAGBSU010000207.1 GCA_017631705.1 Clostridia bacterium
GGCAAAAGCAAAAAATACCCCACTGAACTTTCGGGCGGTGAGCAACAACGCGTCGGTTTGGCAAGAGCGTTGGTTAACAACCCCTCGTTGATTATTGCCGATGAACCGACCGGCAACATTGACCCCGAAATGTCGTATGAAATTATGGAATTGCTGACCGAAATCAATCGTCGTGGTACCACGGTGTTGGTGGTTACTCACGAACACGATTTGGTGAAATCGTTTAACCGCCGTGTGATTGAAATTAAAGACGGTTTGGTGGTTTCGGATAGCAAAGAGCAGGAGGTCTATCATGACGCTTGATACGTTTCGTTATTTGATAAAAGACGGGTTCCGCAACTTGTCACAAAACGCATTTATGACGATGGCATCGGTGTTGGTGTTGATATCTTGCTTATTGTTAACCGGCAGCGCGTATTTGGTATACGAAAACGTGGAACACGGTTTTGAATGGGCGTATCAGCAAAACGTCGTGGTAGCATATGCGGATACGGCTGTCACCGATGACCAAGCAGTCGCGATGGAAGCACAACTGAAAGCGATGGACAATGTAGCAGAAGTGCATTTTATTTCAAAAGAAGATTTGTTGGAGCGCTATCGTGAAGAATTCGGCGATTTGCTGGAAGATTTGGAAAACGATAATCCGTTGCAGGATGCTTTTGTTATCAGTTTTAAGGACTTATCTCTCTTTGACCAAACGGTGGCCGCAGTAAAAGGGGTTGCCGGTGTGGAAACGGTTGATTATGATCAAGCACTTTCTAACTCATTGGTACAAGTTCGCGACACGGTGTTAACGATAGGCGGTTGGGTGATTGCCTTGCTGTTGATTGTTTCTCTGTTCATTATTTCTAATACGATTAAGCTGACGGTTTACAGTCGCCGATTGGAAATTTCTATCATGCGTTCGGTGGGTGCTACGCGTGCCTTTATCCGATTCCCGTTCATGGTAGAGGGTGTTTTGCTCGGTTGCATAGCAGGGATATTGTCATACGGTTTAGTGTTTGGCTTATATACTCTGTTGGGAGACAATTTCACCTTTGGAGCGAATTTTAGCTTGTTGCCGTTTACTGCCGTGTGGTGGCAACTGTTGATTGGTTTTTTGACAGGCGGTACGATTATCGGTATACTGGGAAGCACTATTTCTACCGGTCGTTATTTGAAGGAACATACGGCATAGAGGCTGGCGAGAGTCGAACCCTTTATGGTTTCGCTCGCTATCTTTACTCGCGCCGGATTGTACTCGTTTTGCAAGGCGCCAGCCTTGCCGACTTCTCTGCTTACAGGAGGACTACATACCATGAATCACACATTAAAACGGTTGACCGCCGTCTGTGCGGTAGTGGGGTTGTTGATGACGTTCCCCTTTTCCTTTGTTTCTGCTGATACGGTGGAGGATAAGCGACAGGAATTGGCACAGCTTCAACAAGAACAAAAAGAAATTGAAGCGTCGCTCAACAAGTTGGGAGACAGTATTGAAGACCAACAAGCGGAAGTTAACCAATTGATTAAGAAAATTAAGAATTTGGAGTCACAAATTGACGCTTACAAAACTCAAATTAAGTTGGTGGAGA
>JAGBSU010000208.1 GCA_017631705.1 Clostridia bacterium
CGGAAGTGGTTGGTGAATATAAAGGCACGGCTTCTGCCGAGGGATACACACTTGCCGATAGTACGCCGTTAAACTTGAGTGATAAGGATCAAAAATGGTCCGGTCTTAACGATACGTTCCGTTTTTAAGGAGATGGCGATGGATACACCGATTCTCAGTATTTATATTCCTACTTATAATCACGAAAACTATATAGTTCGTGCTTTAGATAGTGTGCTCATGCAAAAAACGCAGTACACGTATGAGGTGTTGGTGGGGGAAGATGCATCTACTGACGGTACGCGTGCTGTATTAAAAGAATACGAAGCGAAACACCCCGGAAAGCTGACGGTTTTTTATCGCGAAACCAACATGCATAATAGTCCTTTACCTAATGCAGCGGATTTAAAGCAACGCTGCCGTGGTAAATATATGATTGCTTTAGAGGGCGATGATTTTTGGATAGACGACCAAAAGCTCGAAAAGCAAATCACTTTTTTGGAAACACACCCTGACTATTTGGCTGTAGCCCACAACTGTGTGGTGGTGGGTGAAGATTCCGAGCCGAACGGAGAACACTATCCGGAATGTAAAGACGAGGAGTATACCTTACGTCATTATGTAAGCGGCATTTTACCGGGCCAGCTTACCACCGTTATGTATCGCAATTATATGAAGCAAGAGTATATGGACACCTCAGTGTTTGATTTAAAGCTGAATCCCGGCGACAGATTGTTGTATTTTGCTTTAACGGCACATGGAAAAGTGTTTTGCCTGCAAGAAACAATGAGTGCCTATCGCCACGTTACCACACATGGAAGCAGCTACAGTGCGACTACGCAATACACCTTTAAAACAGATGAAAAATGGAGTGCAGGCTTGATGCACTACTCATTTGGGTTAAGGAACCCTCAAGCTAAAAAGTATGCGCAATTAATTTATTTTCGTTCGTTGGTGCAAGGTCTTAGAACGAATCAACTTAGTTGGCGTGGTTTTACCGAGAAATTTTCTCAAATACAAGCAAAAACAGCAACAATATGGTTATATATTCGTAGTTTTATTGCTCAGCATATTTTGAAAAGAAAATTTTGGGCATAATATTGGAAAGGCGCTTATATGAAGGAAAATACCATTGCCGGCGGTTTAACATGGAAATTATTAGAACGGTTCGGTGTACAAGGAATACAATTCATTTTGCAGCTTGTTTTAGCACGCATTATGGAGCCGGAGCATTACGGTGCTTTGGCAATGATGCTTATTTTTGTCAACCTTGCCAGCGTGTTTATTCAAACCGGTTTTAACACTTCGTTAATACAAAACAAAGAAGTAACCGACGAGGATTATTCCTCGGTTTTTTGGGTGACGTTTTTTGTATCATGTGTAGTATACGGCGGATTGTTTTTTGCTGCGCCGTGGATTGCTTCTTACTACAACATGCCGGAAATTGTGTGGCCCTTTCGCGTGTTGATGTTGGTATTGTTTCCCGGCAGTTTTAATTCGGTGCAGTTAGCCAAAGTCAGCCGAGCATTAGATTTTCGCAAAGTTTTTTTCAGCAACATCGGTGGCATTGTTGTTTCCGGCGTTATCGGCATTGTTATGGCATATATGGGCGCTGGCGTTTGGGCGTTGGTGGTACAAAACGTGTTCAATATGTTGATTGCTTGCATTGTTATGTGGTTTGTGGTTGATTGGCGGCCACGCTTGGTTTGCAACTTGAAACGTGTGAAGGTCTTGCTTTCGTATGGTTGGAAGTTGTTGGTGTCCGGCTTGTTAGATACGCTATACCAAGAGGTACGCAGTCTGGTTATCGGAAAAAAATACAATGCCGATACGTTGGGATTTTATAATCGCGGCAAGCAATTCCCACAGTTTGTTATTAATGGTATCAATGGCGCCGTACAAAGCGTGATGCTGCCGGCAATGTCGGCAAAGCAAGATAATAAATCACAAGTAAAGCAGTTGATGCAAAATTCAATTGCTATGAGTGCATATTTGATTTTTCCCGTGCTAATGGGGCTTGCCGGTGTGGCAAAGCCTTTGGTACAAGTGTTACTGACGGATAAGTGGTTACCGTGTGTGCCGTATTTGCAAATTTATTGTTTTACGCTTATTTTCACACCGGTACATACGTGTAATCTTCAAGCAATCAACGCCATGGGACGTAGCGATTTGTTTTTGAAGTTAGAGATTATTAAAAAAGCTTACGGTATTTTATTGTTGGTGGCGGCGGTGGTATTCTTTGATTCGCCGATTGCTATTGCTTTAAGCGGTGTGGCAAGCACGTTGTTAAGCTGTTTTGTGAATGCTTTTCCTAACAAAAAACTGATAGGCTATTCGTATTTTGAACAGATAAAGGATTTGTTGCCGGCTTTGAGCTTTTCGGTTGTTATGCTCGGTGTTGTGTTATTGGTAGGTCTATTGCCCATACCGAGTATTTTAACTCTTTTGCTTCAGGTTATCGGCGGTGTAGGAATTTATATTGCGTTGTCGTTGATTTTTCGACCTAAGGTCGTTAACTTACTGTTTTTGATGATTAAAAACCGAACCAATCACTGAATGAAATATAAGGATAGTGAAGTTATGATAAAACCAACTGTCCAACAGTTACATGAGTTTTTATTGTGTGTAGACACTATGTTTCCGGTCCCGTTATCACACAAGCAAAATTTATCTGCTTTTTCTGAAAAACTGTGTGAAAAGGCAACCCTGTGTGTGAAATGGCAAAATGATAAAATTGTCGGCATGGTAGCAGGCTATACTGATAACGTCGAAAACTGTTTGGGATATATATCGGTGGTGGCTGTTTTGCCCGGACTGCAAGGTAAAGGCTTGGGACGAAAATTGGTTTCTGAGTTTTTAACTATCAGTCGTAACAAAGGGTTAGCCGGCGTGCACCTTTATACGGTAGCTGACAACGAGCCGGCTGTAAAGCTATATCATAGCTTAGGTTTTACAGACTTTAAAGTAACGGACGAGCCGCGACCTGATGATGTGCATTTGGTTTGCTATTTTAACAAAGAGGGGGATAGACGTTGAATATTTTATTGACCTCGGTAGGCAGAAGAGCATACATGGTACAGTATTTTAAGCAAGTACTATTACCGGATGGCGAAGTGCATGTGTGCAATTCCGACAATTTAACGGTAGCATTTCAATATGCTGACAATAGTGTTGTTTCTCCGCTGATTTACAGTGACGAGTATATCCCTTTTCTTTTAAAATACTGTCAAGCGCATCACATTGATGTGTTGATATCTTTGTTTGATATTGATTTATTAGTGTTGGCTAAAAACAAGAAGCAATTTGAGGCAATTGGTACGAAGGTAATTATTTCCAATGAGGATTTTGTGTCAATTTGTAACGACAAATGGAAAACGTATTTATTTCTTAAAGAAAACGGTTTTTCAGTGCCAAAAACGTATCTTACGCTACAATCGGCCATGTTGGCTTTAGAAACCGGCGAGTTAAAATATCCCATTATTGTAAAACCGCGTTTCGGCTGTGGCTCACTGGCTATGTCGGTCGCCGAAGACGAAATGGCACTCCTTTATTACTACACACGGAATACCCGTGCTGTGCGGAAAACGTATCTCAAGTACGAATCCGATACAG
>JAGBSU010000021.1 GCA_017631705.1 Clostridia bacterium
TATGAGCGACAATCGCGCTGTTTTCGGCGGTGATTTGACCGCAATCCGCAATATGCGTTTTGGGAATCACCAAAAAATGCACCGGTGCGGCGGGTTGGATATCGTGAAATGCCAACACCGTATCGTCCTCGTATATCTTTTTAGAGGGAATCTCCCCTGCTATAATTTTACAAAAAATGCAATCCATTTTTTACACTCCCTTATTTTAAGATGGATGGTAATGCTGCCAAAGCTTCTGCGACCTTGGCAATGTCTTTACCGCCGGCCATCGCCATATCCGGTTTGCCGCCGCCTTTACCGCCGCAAATTGCCGCGACTTGACGTACCACATTACCGGCATTGGCACCTGCCGCCACAGCACCTTTGGTGCAGTAGCAAACAAAAGTGACGTTTTGTTTTTCCTCGGACACACCGGCCAATACCACCACGGCTTTTTCCGGTGCAAAATCTTTACAACTATCGCACAACGTTTTGAGTTCGTTGCCGTCAACATTTTGCAACCTTGCGGATACCAGTTGAATACCACCCACGTCTACCGCGCCTGCAAACAATTCTTTCACGCGGTTGGCGGCTTGTCCGGCACGAAGGGTTTGCAGTTCGCGTTGGCAATCTTTGAGTTCCGTTTGCAGTTGTGTAGCACGGCGAGCCACATCGTCCGGACCGTTTGCTTTCATGGTTTCGGCAGCTTTGAGCAGTTCTTCACGGTAACTGCTAAGTAATTCGAGCACACCGCTTCCGGTCACCGCTTCGATACGGCGAACACCCGCCGCTACCGACGTTTCGGACAAAATGCGGAACAAACCGATTTTTGCCGTATTATCGGCATGGGTACCGCCGCACAGTTCCATAGAAACGTCGCCCATTTTTACCACGCGTACTACTTCGCCGTATTTTTCGCCAAACAATGCCATAGCACCTTGTTTACGTGCTTCTTCAATCGGCATTTCGGAAACGGTAATACCGCTACCGGCTAAAATCCACTGATTAACCAGGGCTTCCACCTTTGCTATTTCCTCGGCGGTGAGAGCCGAAAAATGCGTAAAGTCAAACCGTACGCGTTCGGCATTAACGAGTTGTCCCGCTTGTTCCGCGTGACTGCCTAAAACGGTACGAAGTGCCGCTTGCAACAAGTGTGCAGCCGAGTGGTTGCGTACGATAGCCGCACGATTTTCGGCACAGACCGTAGCGGTCACCGCGGTACCGACCGACAACTCACCGCTTACCAACGTACCGGAATGCAAATACACACCGGCAGCATTTTTTTGTGTGTCGGTCACTTCAAAGCGAACACCGTCAGCTTCAATGACACCGCAGTCACCCACTTGGCCGCCGCTTTCGCCATAGAACGGTGTTTTATCCAATACCACCACGGCAGAATCGCCTTCGTGAAGAGTATCGGCCAAGAATTCGCCGCAGACAATGGCGGTCACGTTTGCGGTAGTTGTCAAAGTCGAATAGCCGACAAATTCACCGGCAGTCAGTTGTTCGGCGACACCGGCATTGCCTTTCCAAGCATCGGCACCCGCATCTTTACGAGCAGCTCTGGCACGGGCACGTTGTTCTGCCATCAGTTCGGTAAAAAGGTCTTCGTCTACCGTCATGCCTTTTTCTTCCAAAA
>JAGBSU010000209.1 GCA_017631705.1 Clostridia bacterium
CGAACAAGACGAGCAGCAACATGGCATGGCGATAGCACGAGCCTATCGGCAGTTGCCCAAAGAGTTTAAGGGGTTTTCTCGTGAGGTATTAGCACCGGTTGGTGGAAGCCGACATGGCGTGATGAGTATTGCCGCCTTTTATGGGCGGTTTTTAGGGACACCGCATGCACCAAACAGCCACGAACAATGGCTGTACATACCGTCGTCGTCGCTTGGTTGTGCGTGTAACGGTGAAGTGTTTCGCGACGATTTGGGCGAGTTTTCCGCCGTACGGCAGGTGCTGTTACAAGGATATCCAGAGGATATTCGCCGCAAGAAATTAGCAGGGCATGCCATTATGATGGCACAGGCGGGCCTTTATAACTACGCTCGTTGCGTAAAGAGGGGAGAGACCGGTGCGGCACAATTGGCGGTGTTTGAATTTGTCAAGCATGCCATATCCACCGTGTATTTGTTAAACCGTACGTACGAGCCGTTTTATAAATGGGCGTATCGTGGGTTGCGTGAATTACCGCTGTTGTCATCGTTAGAATCCTCGTTGGTGGCTCTGACCGAACTTGGCAACGACTCCCTCCAAGTTGAAGCAAAGAGAGAAAGTATGGAGGAAATTGCCACCTTGTTTGTGACAGAATACCACCGCCAAGGACTCACAAATAACAGTAGCATGGATTTGGAACGGCAAGCGTATGCGATTGTAAACGGCATCGCCGACCCGCAACTGCGCAATCGACATATTATGGATGGTGTTTGAAAGAAATTACAAAATTTTGCCGGTGTAAAAAGGGGTTTAACAATGAAACTGAAAAGTATTTTGACTTGCTTGATTATAGTATCTATGGTGTTTTTTGGTGGTTGCAAAAAAAATCAACTGGTTGTCAAGTATGTTATTTCCGACCAAGAAAGCCAAATATATGAGGTTGACCAAAACATTTCGTCTTTAATTGATAACACAAGCACGCTGGAGTCTGTGAAAATATCATCCGTAGATATTCACGATTTTGTGCAAAAACATTTTCCTTTTGCGCTACCGTATACATACCGGATGAGTGAACTGTCGAACGATATGGGGCTTGGTCTTTTAAGAGAAACCGAGGAAGGTGCGCTATATAGTGTATATCCGGTTGACCAAGGTGGAAAATTGTTGGTTTTTTACAACAACGAAGAGTGGCAAGAAGAAACTGATGACCGTTCGATAATGCGTTGGTTCTATGTGCGGGAAGAGTTATGTTTTGATGATTTTAAGGAACTTATAGAGAACAAATGCAGCATAGAAGAAGTGATACGTGTTGATGAAACGGAGCAAATTTTCAAAAACCTTTGGTTTGGAGAATGGTTGTCCCGCGAGCCAAAACCGGAACGATTTGGCTCATGGCATTATTTAAGCGACGGCATTCTGGAATTAGCATACGAAAAGAATGAAAAGGGTGCTGTTTTGGTTGATTATGCTTGGCACCCCGATTTTCAGTTGGATGATTGGCAAGCAGCAATGTACACACCGTACAATGCCCGAGTGTTGGATATTGATTGTTTTTCTCGTTGAAGATTAAAAAGTCCATCAAAAGAAAACCACGCGACTATCGCGTGGTTTTCTTTTACAAAAAATCCGCGTGTAAAGTTTTATTACACGCGGAGAAAGTAGTAAGCCGGTTAAAACAAGTCGTTGACAGTGACACCCAAAACTTGTGAAACAGCAAAAAGCTCTTTATCGGTGGCACAGCGTATTTGACCTTCCAATTTAGAATAGCTGGTGGGATTGATATCCAGACCAAAGGCTTGTAGCTTGGCGATAAAATCTTTTTGTGAGAGGTTTTTCTCTTTTCGTAGTTTTTCAATATTGGCACCAACCATGTTGCAAGTACCGTGTGGTTGTTTTCGGGTTTTCATAGCATCACCTCATAATTTATGTAAATTATAGGCGGTAATGCTCTTTACATAATTCCGAAAAAGAATTATAATAGTTATAAATAAGAAAAGAACGGTGAAACAGATGGGGTTAAATTGGAAGTGCCAATATGAGTATGAGTACATAGAGCCGTATTTACACGAATCGGATGGAAAAATTCACAGTTTGCTTTTGGATTTTTCCAGCCAATATAAAGGCAATAGGTGCGATGAAGAATATAGTATTTTGACAGACAACATATTGCTTAACATGCAAAAAAGCGGATATGAAATTGTTGATGTTAAAATAAGTACGATTATGCTTGAAGATATCACACAAACAATGTGTGTCAAGACTTTGATTTTGTATAAGTAAATGCACCGTCGTTGTTAGCAAGGCAGCGACGGTGCATTATGATTGTATTTAATTATCCAAATACCGACAAGCGGCAAGTGCGGCAACCGCGCCGTCTGCGGCGGCGGTGGTGACTTGACGAATGTGTTTTTGTCTGCAATCGCCGGCAACAAAAATGCCGGGAGTACCTGTTAGACAGTCTTCACCGTAATCGGCATAGCCGCGTTCGTCTAATTTGAGAACGTTGGCAAACGCTTCGTTTTGCGGAATCAACCCGATGGCGACAAACAAGCCGTCCAGCGGTAAATCGGTTTTTGAACCGTCGGCGGTTTTGCAAAGGGTAACACCTGTAAAAGCCGCGTCGCCCAATAAAGCGGCAACCGTTGTGCCCAAAATGATGTCGATGTTGGCTTTTGCTTCAACTTGCTCACACAGTTTTCCTTCGCCGGTGAGGAAATCCAGGTTTTGAATGATATACACCTTTTTGGCGAGTTCGGACAACTGCAACGCTTCTTGCAAAGCGGAGTTGCCGCCGCCGACCACACCGACGACTTGGTCTTTAAAGAACGCACCGTCGCATACGGCACAAAAGGAAATACCTTCGCCGATAAAATCTTCTTCTTTGGGTAATCCCAACAAACGGTGTTTGGCACCGGTGGCAATAATGACGGCTTTGGCTTCAAAGGTATCGCTGTCCGTGACAACGGTTTTAACCTCACCGTCGGTAATTGACAATACTTCGCCGAATTCAAAATCAGCGCCTTGTTCGGCCAACTGTTCAACTAATTTTTCAGAAAACTCATTGCCGGTAACGCTAAGAAAACCGGGGATATTTTCTACTTTGGGCGAAAAGGTGATTTGACCGCCGAAAGTGGCTTTTTCAATCACTAAAACAGTTTTATTAGCACGTCGTGCGTAGAGTGCGGCGGTCAGCCCCGCAGGGCCGCCGCCGACAACAACAATATCATACATCATTACAGTCCGAGTCCTTTTTTGATAGCACCGACACCGGCAAATTTCTCAACTTCGCCGTTTTTCACAACTACCAAGGTGGGGGCTTGCTTAATGCCCAGAGCGTTGGTTAACTCAATGTTATCGGTTGCCAACAATTTCTCGTAAACATAACCGGCTTTATCCATCATGGTGCAAGCGATTTTGCAGTTCGGGCAAGTAGCGGAAGTGAAGAGGTAGCTACCATCGGCCAATTCTGCTGTTTGGGTAGCGGGAACTGCTGCCACTTCTTCCTTATTTTCTGCCGGACGATTGAGAACGCTGGTTTCGATGTTGTATTCACGGCGTTCGTTGTATTCTTGAGTTTTACCGGCGTTCCAGTTTTGAACCGGACGATAGTAACCGGTGATACGGCTGTAAACCTCTGCCGATTCGCCGCATTCCGGACAAACAAATTGTTCACCGGTCAAATAGCCGTGGTTCTTACACACCGAGTAGGTCGGGGAAATGGTGTAATACGGCAGTTTGTAGTTCTCGGCAATCTTACGTACCAAGTTGGCAGCGGCTTCCCAATCGGGCATTTTTTCGCCGAGGAAAGCGTGGAACACGGTGCCTGAGGTGTAAAGCGTTTGCAAGTCGTCTTGGATATCCAAAGCTGAGAAGATATCATCGGTATAGCCAACCGGCAAGTGGCTGCTGTTGGTGTAGTACGGAGCGCCACCGGCTTCGGATGCGGTGATGATTTCGGGGAATTGCTCCACGTCGTGTTTTGCCAAACGATAGGAAGTGGATTCAGCAGGAGTGGCTTCCAAGTTGTACAAATCGCCGTATTCTTCTTGGTAATCCGATAAACGCTCTCTCATGTGGTCAAGCACTTGTTTGGTGAATTCTTGGCATTTTTCGGTGGTCATGTCCGCTTTTACCCAGTTGGCATTCAAACCGGCTTCGTTCATGCCGACCAAGCCAATGGTGGAGAAGTGGTTGCCAAACGAACCGAGGTAACGTTTGGTGTAGGGATACAAACCTTCTTCTAACAACTTCGTGATGACGGTACGTTTGATTTTGAGCGAACGAGCGGCAATATCCATCATGTGGTCTAAACGTTTGTAGAAATCTTCTTCGTCGGTTGCCATGTACGCCAAACGCGGCATATTGATGGTGACAACACCGACCGAACCGGTGCTTTCGCCCGAACCGAAGTAACCGCCGGATTTTTTACGGAGTTCACGCAAGTCCAAACGCAAACGACAGCACATTGAACGCACGTCGCTGGGTTCCATATCGCTGTTGATATAGTTGGAGAAGTACGGAGTACCGTATTTAGCAGTCATTTCAAACAACAGTTTGTTGTTTTCGGTGGGCGACCAGTCAAAGTCACGTGTGATGGAATAGGTGGGGATAGGATATTGGAAGCCACGACCGTTAGCATCGCCTTCAATCATGATTTCAATAAACGCTTTGTTAATAAGGCGCATTTCTTCTTGGCAATCACCATAGGTGAAATCCATTTCCTCGCCACCGACAATTGCCGGCAAATCGCGCAAGTCGGCCGGAACGGTCCAGTCGAGCGTGATGTTGGAGAACGGCGCTTGCGTACCCCAACGAGAGGGGGTGTTCACACCGTAAATAAAGGATTGCACGCATTGTTTGACTTCTTTGTAGGAAAGGTTGTCAACCTTAACAAACGGTGCCAAGTAGGTATCGAAAGACGAGAACGCTTGTGCGCCTGCCCATTCGTTTTGCATGATACCGAGGAAGTTTACCATTTGGTTGCACAACGTCGAAAGGTGGCTGGCAGGGGAGGATGTGATTTTACCCGGAACACCGCCCAAACCTTCTTTGATAAGTTGTTTCAAGCTCCAACCGGCACAGTAACCGGTCAACATAGAGAGGTCGTGAATGTGGATATCGCAGTTGCGGTGAGCACTGCTGATTTCCTCGTCGTAAATTTCCGACAACCAGTAGTTAGCGGTAATCGCACCGGAGTTGGAAAGAATCAAACCGCCGACGGAATAGGTGACGGTGGAGTTTTCTTTCACACGCCAGTCTAACACATTGACGTAGTTGTTAACGGTTTCTTTATAATCTAAATAAGAACTCTTTAAGTTGCGGAGTTTTTCGCGTTGTTTACGGTACAAAATGTAAGCCTTGGCTACGCCCTCGTAACCACCCTGGCTCAGCACCGTTTCCACGCTATCCTGGATATCTTCCACGGCCACAAAACCGTCTTTAATTTTCGGGAGAAAATGTGCCGAAACTTTCAACGCTAAGAAATCGATAATGTTATCGGTGTATTCAGTCCCTGTCGCCTCAAAGGCTTTTTTCATAGCGTCGGCAATTTTGTTGATGTCAAATTCTGCTTTTTTTCCGTCTCGTTTAATGATCTGATACATTTTTACCTCTCCTTTTTTCGTAATAGTTAACGCGTAGTCGTACCGCGCACTTGCACGGAGGGAACGTAGGGGCGAACCGCCTTAGCAAAATCCAACAGTTCTTGGTCGCTGAATGCTCCCAAACCGTCGGGAGCAATGAGGTTGCCGGAATCCTTGAACTGTTGCAAATAGTACTCACGAGCACCGCGAATCCATTGAGCCAATTCGATAAGGCTTTCCTTGGTGTGGATCCCTTTTACCACCGTGGTACGAAATTCGTACACAATGTCGCCGTTCATGAGCAGGTTTTTGGAGGCGGTCACCGCCTCCATATCGGGGTGCGGCAGGCCTACCGCCGCGGAATACTGTGTAGGGCTGTGTTTGATATCCATGGCGACACGGTCGACCAATCGGTTATCAAGCAACTGTTTGAGCCGCTTTGGCTGTGTGCCGTTGGTATCCAGTTTAATAGGATACCCCAAAGCCTTGATGCGTTCAAACAACGCCGGCAAATCGGCGTGCAGAAGCGGCTCACCACCGGTGAACACCACACCCTCCAAAATGCCTTGCCGCTTTTTAAGAAAAGACAGCAACTCATCTTCGGTAAGGGTAGCGTCTGTCGGCTGTGTTACCAAAGAGGCATTGTGACAAAACGGACAACGAAAGTTGCAACCGTTTGTAAAAACCGTGCAAGCAACCTTACCCGGATAATCCAACAAGGTTAATTTTTGCAAACCGGATAATTGCACCGCGTGTCACCTCCCCATTGTAAGCCTTGTCAGTATACCACATCTTGTGGAAATAGTCAAGGACAAAAACACAATATATTGTGAGAAAAATCATAAAACAAGTAAAAATAGGGAATATATGGTGTTTCGTAAAAAAGGAAAAATGCCGATAAATTGCTGAAAAGTGAGTTTACGGGCTTGACAGCGGTGTTACAATAATAGCATAAAAATTTTTTCATAGGGAGTGATTTTTATGGGACAACGAGCAGAAAGAGCAAAAGAATTATTTTTAGAGGGATACAATTGCAGTCAAGCGGTTTTGGGTGCTTTTTGTGAGGATATTGGATTGGAATTTGAAACAGCGATAAAGCTATCCTCATCGTTTGGTGGCGGTATGGGACAACTGCGTGAGGTTTGTGGTGCGGTAAGCGCCTTATTTATGATAGCCGGCATACAGCAAGGATATACTTCGCCGACCGATGCTAAAGCCAAGGTGGAGCACTATAAACGCATTCAGAAATTGGCAAAGCAGTTTTGCGAAAAACGAGGGACCATTATTTGCCGAGATTTACTGACCATGAAACCGACAGGTACGGTAGAGTACCATGACCGTGATGAAAAATATTACAAAGCACGTCCGTGTCTCGGTGTTGTAGAGGACGCGGCGTTGCTTGCAGAAAAACTGTTCGAAGAATAATCTTTTTCTAGAAAATAGGATTTTTTGTTATTTCTATTGTCTTTTTATTAGAAGGTATGGTATAATCATACATATTTTTATAAAAGAAGAGGGGAAAAACATGTCGCCGGAAACTTTACAAATTCTGATTGCCATGGTTGCCTACATGCTGGTGGTTGTTATCATCGGTATTGTGTTTGCCAAACGGGCACAACAAAGTTCCAGCCACTTTTTCTTGGGTGGGCGTTCGTTAGGACCGTGGGTCGCTGCCATGAGTGCCGAAGCCTCGGACATGAGCGGTTGGCTTTTAATGGGCTTGCCCGGCGTTGCCTATTGGTGCGGCATTGCCGATGCGGCTTGGACAGCTATCGGTTTGGCTGTCGGTACATACTTTAACTGGTTAATTGTTGCCAAACGCTTACGCAACTATTCCGCAACGTCGGGTGATTCGATTACGTTGCCGGAATTTTTCAGTAATCGTTTTCACGAGAAGAAAAAGGTATTGCTTGGCATTTCCGCCATCTTTATTTTGGTGTTCTTCACCGTGTACGCGGCAAGCTGCTTTGTGACGTGCGGTAAATTGTTCAGCACGTTGTTTGGTTTCTCGTATCATTCCATGATGATTGTCGGTGCACTGTTTGTTATTTTCTACACTTTTATCGGTGGTTTCTTGGCAGAAAGTGTTTCGGACTTCATGCAAGGAATTGTTATGATTTTTGCGTTGGTTGTTGTGGTGGTAACCGGTACGGTTCAAGCGGGCGGTATTGACGCGGTGCTCGAAAATGCTAAAGCCATTCCCGGTTATTTTTCGCTGACTTCCATGGCAACGCCGGTAACCGATGCCAACAACGTTCAACAAGTGGTAAATGGTGTTCCGCAGTGGGGTGCCGCCGGCGGTTATGGTTTCTTGACGATTCTTTCGACCATGTCTTGGGGTCTTGGTTACTTCGGTATGCCGCAAGTTTTGTTGCGCTTTATGGCAATTCGCCGTGCCGACGAACTCAAACGTTCGCGCCGTATTGCTACGGTATGGGTTGTTGTTTCGTTGTTTGCCGCCGTGTTCATTGGTGTGCTCGGCAGAACGCTCTTCCCGGTGGAAAGTAATTTGCTTACTTCCGGCGGTGCAGAAAACGTGTTTATTACCTTATCCGGCGCTTTGCTGCCCGCTTTATTTGCCGGCGTGGTTATGGCCGGTATTTTGGCAGCAACGATTAGTTCTTCCGACTCCTATTTGCTGATTGCCGCTTCGGCCTTTGCTAAGAATATTTACGGCGGCATGCTCAAAAAAGAAGCCAGCGATAAAATGATTATGCGTGCTTCTCGCATTGTGTTAATTGTGATTTCGTTGATGGGTATGGTGATTGCTTGGGACGAAAACAGTGTCATTTTCACCATCGTATCGTTTGCTTGGGCAGGATTTGGCGCCACCTTCGGTCCGGTGATGTTGTTCTCGCTGTTCTGGAAACGCATTAACCAAGCCGGTGCCATTGCCGGTATGTTGACCGGTGGTATCATGGTATTTGTGTGGAAACTGTGTCTCAAACCGCTCGGTGGTGTGTTCGGTATTTATGAATTGTTGCCGGCGTTCTTGTTGTCGTCGTTGGCGATTGTGGTGGTTTCCTTACTTACTGCACCGCCTGCTAAAGAAGTCCAAGAAGAATTTGAGGCCGTTAAACAACAGGGTTAAAAGCATATTAAAAACGCTCTTGTGTTTTGTAACACAAGAGCGTTTTTCTTTTCCTTATCCGTCTAAAGCAGCGGGTTTCATTGTCGAGATTTGGAGGTACTGTTTGTTATTATTTTTCTTATCTACCAGCACCTTAAAAACCACACGGAGCGGGGTGACGGTAATATCTGTTCCAAACGGCTTATAGTCACCGGTTACCAGTTTTTCAAACGCGTTGGGCACCGGTTGTTCTACCCAAAATTCATCCGGCAACGTACAACGATGGAACTCTGCTTCGTGTGTGCCGTCTTTTTTAACAATGAGTTTTTGTAGTACCATTACATCACCGAAAAAGTCAATGCTATATTGTGTGAAAATTACTTTGTCGTTGGCAGGATTGACCATAGAGCAATCGGTATCAAAATCGGTAATGGTGTGAGCTAAATACTTTTCAGCCACTTCATTCAGTCGTTTTTTGGTAACACCTTCGGAAATGTCTTCGCCTAAGCCTCGGGACAAATATACGAATGCAAAGGTGATGACATCTTCGTCGGAATAGTTACCGTTTTTGTCTGATTCCAAATGTTTGATGCCATATAACTCCAAAAAATAATCGAAGTAATATTGCCGCAGTTCATTAAACTTGGCATGGGAGTAGTCGTACGTGCCGGCAGTTAATCCGTCGGGGGAAGCGCCTTTGTTGCGAGAACAACCGGAAAGCCCCAGCAACAGACAACAAGACAACAGGATAGCAATAACTCGTTTCATAGGATTTCCTCTCCTTTTCGTTGTCGCAATTTATACGTTAAAACGAAACAGCACGACATCGCCGTCTTGGATAACGTATTCTTTACCTTCCGAGCGAACCAAGCCTTTTTCTTTGGCGGCTGTCATGTTCCCGCAAGCCATTAAGTCGTCATAAGCGACAACCTCGGCACGGATAAACCCACGTTCAAAATCGGTATGGATTTTTCCGGCGGCACCGGGAGCTTTTGTTCCGCGCGTAATTGTCCAAGCGCGCGATTCGGTAGGGCCGGCGGTCAGATACGAAATAAGACCTAACAAATGATAGCTTTTTTGAATTAAGCGGTCCAGACCGGAATGAGATAATCCCAGTTCCTCCAAGAACAGACTTTTTTCTTCGGCACTCATGTCGGCAATATCGGCTTCCATTTGAGCACAGATGGGAAGAACCTCGGCTTGCTCGGCTTCGGCAATTTCCGTTACTTTTTTATAATGTGGATTATTATCGATGCAACCGTCGGCAAAATCGTTTTCACTCAAGTTAGCGGCATAAATAACCGGTTTGGCGGTAAGCAATTCCACGGTATCGATAATCGCTTTTTCTTCGGGCGACAATTCTACCGACCGTGCCGGCAAGCCTTGTTCTAATGTCGCATACACGCGGTTTAACACATCAAGCTCTGCTTGCAGGCCTTTATCCCCCTTTAATGCTTTTGTGGTGCGTGCAATACGGCGTTCCACCATTTCCATATCCGAAAAAATGAGTTCTAAATTGATGGTTTCCATATCGCGTACCGGGTCAACGCTGCCGTCGACGTGGATGATATCGTCGTCTTCAAAGCAACGCACGACATGTACAATAGCATCGACTTCGCGGATGTTGGCAAGGAATTTATTGCCCAAGCCTTCACCTTTGCTGGCACCCTTTACCAGACCGGCAATATCCACAAATTCAATTACCGCCGGAGTGGTTTTGGCGGAATTATACAGTTCTGTCAAACGGTCCAAACGCGTGTCGGGAACAGCCACCACACCAACGTTCGGGTCAATGGTGCAAAACGGATAGTTGGCACTTTGCGCACCGGCATTGGTAATGGCATTAAACAAGGTGGATTTACCGACATTCGGTAACCCGACGATACCTAATTTCATAACTTTGTAATCTCCTTACTCTTGTGATTCACTTTTGCCGCAGCATTTTTTATACTTCTTACCGCTGCCGCAGGGGCAAGGGTCGTTTCGACCGATTTTTTCGCTTTCCTTTTTGCGAACGGTACGATTGGTATCGGTGCCGTCGCCGGAGGTGGCTATTGGTTTTGCTACTTGTTCGTGTTGCGGTGCTTCTTGCGTGCGCAGTTGAGCCGTAAGCATTAAGCGGGCAGTATCTTCACGAATCGCGGCAATCATACCGTCAAACATATCGAAACCTTCTTTGCGGTATAACACCACCGGGTCATATTGGCCGTAAGCACGCAAATGAATACCGTTGCGCAGTTCGTCCATGTTATCAATATGCTCCATCCAATAGCGGTCTACGGTTTTAAGCAGAACCACGCGTTCCAATTGCCGCATGAGTTCTTCGCCGTATTCGGCTTCCTTTGCCTCATAAACCGACTCAGCAAAGCCGACAAGTTCTTCGGTTAAATCGGCACGTTCTTTGTCTTCTAACTCTTGCGGTGTATAGCGCAAATCGTCTTTGGTAATCAACCAACCGGTATAATACTCACGCAAGCCGTCCATGTTCCATTCGGTATGGTCTAAATCGTTGGCAGTATAACGGTTGACCGTGGTTTCGATAGATTCATGAATCATGCCCATAATGGAGGCACGCACATTTTCACCGTTTAGTACCTTGTTGCGTTGGTCATAAATCAATTCACGCTGACGATTCATGACATCGTCATATTGCAGTACGTTGCGGCGAATGCCGAAGTTGCGTTCTTCTACACGGCTTTGCGCGGTTTCAATAGCGCGCGTCAGCATGCCGTTTTCAATGGGCGTGTTTTCGTCGACACCCAATACTTCCATAATACTGTTCATGCGTTCACCGCCGAACAGACGCATTAAATCGTCGTCCATTGACAGATAAAAGCGTGTGGAGCCGGCATCGCCCTGACGACCGGAACGACCGCGCAACTGATTGTCAATACGGCGAGATTCGTGACGCTCGGTGCCTAAAATAAACAAGCCGCCGGCTTGCTTAACTTCTTCTTCCTCGGCACGGATTTCCTCGCGGTATTTCTTTTCTAATTCTTGGAATGTTGCACGGGCAGATAAAATTTCCTCGTCGGTGGTTTCACCAAAACCGGTGGATTCTATAATCAGTTCTTCGGGAATACCCAAACGGCGCATTTCGGCTTTTGCTAAAAATTCCGCATTACCGCCGAGTTTAATGTCGGTACCGCGTCCTGCCATGTTGGTGGCAATGGTAACAGCACCGGGTTTGCCGGCTTGGGAAACAATCTCCGCTTCTTTTTCGTGATGCTTAGCATTCAGCACTTCGTGCGGAATGCCGCGGTTTTTGAGCATGCGGGACAGCTGTTCGGATTTTTCAATCGAAATGGTACCGACCAAAACCGGTTGACGGCGGGCGTGGCACTCGACGATTTGGTCGATTACTGCCTTGAATTTTCCGTTTTCTGTTTTGTATACAACATCGGGATAGTCAATACGCACCATGGGTTTGTTGGTGGGAATTTCTACCACGTCCAGGTGATAGATTTGTTGGAATTCTGCCTCTTCGGTCAAGGCGGTACCGGTCATGCCTGAAAGTTTTTGATACAAACGGAAATAGTTTTGGAAGGTGATGGTTGCCAAGGTTTTACTCTCGCGTTCTACCTTTACTTTTTCCTTGGCTTCGATGGCTTGATGCAAACCTTCGTTATACCGCCGACCGAACATCAAACGGCCGGTGAATTCGTCAACAATAATGACTTGTCCGTCTTTAACCACATAGTCCACATCACGGTGCATGACACCGCGTGCTTTGATGGCTTGATTGATGTGGTGAAGCAGAGTAACATGGTCGGGGTCCATTAGGTTTTCCACATGGAAATATTGTTCGGCTTTTTTGACACCGCTTTGTGTTA
Organism: Clostridia bacterium; assembly: GCA_017631705.1. Lineage (GTDB taxonomy): Bacteria > Bacillota > Clostridia > Oscillospirales > Acutalibacteraceae > RGIG3009. The sequence continues at coordinate 12,463 of JAGBSU010000209.1, forward strand.
AAGTGGCGGTGCGTGCTTTTTCGTCCACAATGTAATCGCCGTCCACCGTATCCTGTTCGGCTTTGGTATCCATTTCTTTGGTTTTGAATAACCGCAGACCGGCGGCAAAGCGGTCTGCTTGGTTGTACAATTCGGTGGATTTATCGCCTTGTCCCGAAATAATCAAGGGGGTACGCGCTTCGTCAATTAAAATGGAGTCCACTTCGTCTACCACGGCATAGTGATGGCCGCGTTGTACTTTTTGGTCTTTATCAATGACCATATTATCCCGCAAATAGTCGAATCCCAACTCGTTGTTGGTGCCGTAGGTGATATCGGCGGCGTAGGCAGCTCGCCGTTCTTCATTTTTTTAAATCGTGCACAATCAAACCGACTGATAAACCGAGATAGCGGAAGACTTTTCCCATCCATTCGCTGTCGCGTCGTGCCAAGTAATCGTTGACGGTGACAATGTGAACACCGTTGCCGGTTAACGCATTAAGGTAGGCAGGTAGGGTGGCAACCAAGGTTTTACCCTCACCGGTTTTCATTTCGGCGATGCGGCCTTGGTGTAAAATGATACCGCCGAGAATCTGCACCGGAAACGGACGCATGCCCAACACGCGGTCGCTAGCTTCACGGCAAACGGCAAAGGCTTCGGGTAGAATATCGTCTGTACTCTCACCGTTTGCCAAGCGGTCACGCAAGATGCCGGTTTGGGCCTTGAGTGTTTGTTCGTCCATGGAACGGTATACATCTTCTAACGCCAAAACGCTGTTACACAACGGGCGGATGCGTTTGATTTCACGGGCGCTGTAATCGCCGAATAAGGTCTTTAATATGCCCACAACGGAACACCTCTTCAAAAGATAATTCTATACTAAGGTATCATACCATAAAAAAAGCGATGTGACAAGCAAAAAAGCAAGAAAAAGCGGTGCCTTTTCTGAACAAAAAGCGACGGTCTGCATGAAAATATGCAGACCGTCGCTTTTTGTTTTGAATCAGTTACCTTTTGCTTCGCCGAGTTTGACGGTGATTTTTAGTTCTTGCACCTTACGTCCGCTTGAGCGTAGCAATGTCAAGGTGACCGTGTCACCCACGTTATGCTGTGCCAGTTCAGCCCGTAGCTCGGCATAGTTTTCCACCGTCACCGAACCGACGGCGACGATTAAATCACCGCGTTTCGCCTCGGTGTTTTTCAAAGCCGAGTCCGGCTCAATGGAGTAAATCAAAAATCCTTTGTAATAGGCATCGGAATAAGTTTGACCGGTGATGCCCAACGAAACACGGCCGGTCACATAGCCCTTTTCCAGCAGGTCATCAATTACGGTCTTTGCTTCGTTAATCGGAATGGAGAAACCGATTCCCTCATAACCGCTGGCAACGATTTTTGCCGAATTAACGGCAATCACCTGACCGACGGCATTGAACAGCGGACCGCCCGAATTGCCGGGGTTGATGGCAGCATCAATTTGCAAACATTTAATGGAATAGCCGGTATCCTCATACACATCTCGTGCCAAGCCGGAAACGATACCTTGTGTGGTGGACCAGCCCATGCCGCCGGAGTTGCCAAGCGCAACCACGCGGTCACCCATTTGCAATTGGTCGGAATTGCCGAAGGTGGCAGGTTGTAAATCGGTAGCATTTACTTTAATGACAGCCAAATCGGTAGAAGCATCGTACCCGACAACGGTTGCCTTTTCATATACGGTTTTATCGTAGGTGGTAACATCAATACGCGGATATGGGGTGTTGGTGTTTTCATCCACCACGCAATGCCAATTTGTAATAATGTAGCCGTCGGCGGTCATAACGATACCGCTTGCCACGCCGGACTGCACCTCTTGCTCGGTATAACTTTGACCGAACGGAAAACCGTCCAGAGAGGAAGTGCTTTTGTAAACGGTGAGCAGCACGGTGCTGTTGATATTGTTTTGCACAATTTCCGTGGTAGATAGTCCCTGCGCATTTTCGTCCAACTCGGTGATAGTAACAGTTGGGGCTTGCGAGTTTTCCGAGAAATCGGGCAGTTCTTCAAAGCCTTTGAAGGGGTTGATGCCTTGATAAGACAGCACCAATACCACCGATAGAGCGGCAATGATAAGTGCACAGCAAGAGCCCAAGATGACTAATGCGATTTTGGTGCCGTTTCGTTTTTTACGCGGCGGTTTCGGTGGCGTAGATGTCGGCGTATTCCAACCGTAGGGATTATAAGCATACGGACTTGATGGCGGTTGGGAGGGCGGTGTCGGTTCCGATATCGTTGGTTCTTGTGCTTGCGGTTCGTTTTGCGGTGTTGTTTCCTCCGCTGTATCCGATTGATTTAAGGGAAATTGATTCCATTCGTTCATACTACCATCCTCACCTTTCTTGGTCTATGTGTATTACTATACCGTGCTTTTGTGTCAGTTTCTTGAAAATTTCTCATTTTTTTTGTAAATCATCGGATTTTTCGTTCAAATTTTGTTCGGGAATCCAAAAAGAAAAGTCGCAGTATTCATTTTTTTGTGAACGAACGGTTATTTCACCGCCGTGAGCGTTAATGATACTTTTCACAATATACAATCCCAAACCTGTGCCGGTTTTATCCAAACCGCGGGAACGGTCACTTTTGTAAAACCGTTCAAAAATACGCGGTAATTCTTCGTCGGGAATACCGATGCAGGTGTTGCGAACGGAGTAACCGACAATGCCGTGATTTTTTAAAGTGGACAAGGAAATTGTGCCGCCGCTTTCTGTAAATTTTACGGCATTATCCAGCAAATTATACATTGCCTGCTGTAACAAATCGTAGTCACCGGTAATCAGCAAGTGTTCACAGCTGTCGACACCTTCGATGGTAATGTTTTTTTGTTCAATGCGTTGTTCAAAAAGAAACAAGGTGTTAAGAACTAAAGCGGTCAAATCAAAGGATACCGGATTGAGTTTCATTTGTCCGCTGTCAATACGGGAAAGGTCTAACATGGTGCGTACCAAGCGAGATAAGCGTTTGGTTTCGTCGGAAACAATTGTTAAATATTCTTCGTGCTTTTCCGGTGGAATGGTGCCGTCTAAAATACCGTCGACAAAGCCCGAAATGGTTGTCATGGGTGTACGCAAATCATGGGAAACATTGGCAACAAAACTACGACGCATTTCTTCTACCGAAGACAGTGCCACAGCCATGCCGTTGAGTGCCCCTGCCAATTCGGCTATTTCGTCTTGTCCGGTTACGGGCACGCGTGCGGAAAAATCGCCGCGACTGAACTGCCGTGTGGCAGCTGCCATTTGACGTAATGGCTTAACCATGCGGTAAGTCAGCAAATATAAAATGATAAAAGCAAACATCATCACCGACAAGCCTGAAAGAAAAAGGGCTTGCGTGTTATTCCAAATGTATTCTACCAAAGCATGTGCCGAAGAAAACACCAACACATAACCGATATGGTCACCGGAAAAGCTATACAATTTGACACCGGCACAATATTGATTATTATCGAACAAAGTCCCCAAACGGCTGACCGTAAAGAAATGGTCGTGTTGTAAGCCGCTGTGTACCGAGGAGGGAAGTGTTTTCCCCATGTGTGCGCAGGTTTCGCTGTCGGAACAAACCAAAATACGAAAAGAGGTATCGGTTACCAACACACCGCTGTCAATCGAAGAGCTCAAACGGGCTAACAAAGGGGAGAGTGTTTCGGGGATATAGTATTGACCGGCTCCGCCCTCCAACGTGCTGTCGGACACAAAAGCAGCAATATTTTGTACATGCTCGGAAAGCAAGGCTTCTTTATCCGCAATCCAATGGCGGCGTGCAAACAATGCTTGCACGCCGGTAAACAAGACGAAGAAAAGCGAAACAATCAGTGCCGTAGCCATAAAATATTTTGAAAAGACACTCTTAAACATGGTTTTGTTTAACCTCAAACTTATATCCGACGCCCCAAACGGTTTTGAGCGTCCATTCTTCTGAAACGTCGTCTAATTTTTCGCGCAAGCGCTTAATATGCACGTCGACGGTACGGCTATCGCCGTAATACTCAAATCCCCAAACCTCGTCTAACAGTTGGTCGCGTGTATAAACGCGATTGGGATTGGATGCCAGATGATAGATAAGTTCCATTTCTTTCGGAGGCGTATCAATTTGTTTGCCGTCAACTCTCAATTCATAGTTTTCCATGTTGATATACAATTTGTCGTAAGTAACTTCTTTAACTTTCCCTTTTTCACCGATACCGGAACGACGCAACACGGCCTTTATTCGGGCGATAACCTCCTTGGTTTCAAACGGTTTGACGATATAGTCATCGGCGCCGAGTTCCAAGCCCAGCACTTTATCAAAAAGTTCGCCCTTGGCGGTGAGCATAATGATTGGGCATTGCGATTTTTTGCGAATTTTTCGGCATACCTGCCAACCGTCAAGTTGGGGCATCATAATATCCAACAAAATCAAATCGGGGTTTTCCGTGTCGAATTTTTCAATGGCTTCCTTGCCGTCGTTGACGATAATAGGGGTATATCCTTCTTTCCCCAAATATAAGCGAAGTAATTCGCAAATGTTACTGTCGTCATCGGCAATCATAATTTTTATGGTTTCCATTACATATACCTCCTGTTTACATCAGTATAACAAGTTTTTGTGCTTGGAATATGAACAACTTTTTAACTTAGGGTAACTCGCCGAATCCGAACCCCGTTTTGAACAGGCGGATTTGGGGTCACCCTTCGTTAAAATACTCGCGAATACATACAGTATTCGCTGCGTTTTTGCCTTGGTTGCCCCACAAATCCGCTCTTTTCAAAATCTTCGACCTGAAAACGAGAAGATTTTGAGTGGTTTTTGTTTTTCTTGACCGAAGACAGGCTAACGCCTGTCAAGGGAAAAAGAGCAAAAAACACCAAAAGATACCGCTTTCAGGCGGGTTCGGATTCGTCGGGTTACCCTACATACATAATTATAGTGCAAATAAGGAGTATCGTCAACCTGTGGCTTATGTTTGTAAAAAAGCGTAGACAAAACGAAAGATATGTGTTAAAATGTTGGCGATTGTAGTATTAATTTTGTTTTAAGGGGAGATTTTCGACATCATGGACAGTGACAGTATACGAACAATCCTGATTTTTGTGTGCCTTTTGGTTTGTTCCGCTTGCTTTTCGGCGATAGAATCTGCGTTTTCGGCATTCAGCCGTTCACAAATGAAGACGCTGGCGGAAGACGGTAAACACCGTGCCGAGCGTGTGCTTCAGTTGGCGGAACAGCAGAACAAGGTAGAAATGACAGTGTTGTTGGCAAACACCGTGGCCAAGGTGGCGATGACAGCGGTTATCGCTGTTTGGGTAACGGGTCGTTTTCGGACGGCTGGTGTTTGGCTTGCGTTAGTGGTTGTTACCGTTCTCATATTGATGTTTGGTGAAATTTTGCCGAAGAGGACGGCAAAAGACACACCGGAAAAGGTGATGCTGATGGCGGCACCTTTTTTGCAGGTGTTGGTCGCGTTGCTCACACCGATTACGATGGTTTTTATCGGGTGGAAGTGGTTGGTAAAACGCCTGTTCCGTGCAGCGGAAAATCCGTCCATTACGGAGCAAGAGTTACTTACCTTTGTGCAGGAGGCGGCACACGGCGGCGGTATTGATGCCGAGGAGAGCGAACTGATTCGCAGTGCCATTGAGTTTAATGATTTACAAGCGGAGGATATTTTCACACCGCGTGTTGATGTTTGCGGTGTTCCGCAGGATGCCTCTGCCGATGAAATTGCTTGCGTGTTTGGGGAAACCGGTTTTTCGCGGCTTCCTGTGTATAACGAAACATTGGACGATATTGTCGGTGTGATTCATCAAAAAGATTTTTATAATTTGGTGTACCGTCAAAAACGCCCTTTGAGTACGGTGATTAAGCCGGCACCATTTATTGCTCCTTCTATCAAAATCAGCGATTTGCTGCGGCTTTTGCAAAAGGAAAAAGCACACATGGCGATTGTGACGGACGAATACGGCGGTACCGCCGGCATTGTCACCATGGAAGATATTTTGGAAGAACTTGTCGGTGAAATTTGGGACGAACACGATGAAATTGTGGAGGATTTCCAAAAAACAGGTGACAACGAATACCGTGTGGCGTGCAGTGCCGATTTCGGAAAGTTGTTTGACTTTTTCCGTTTAACCGGCGAAACCGATTCGACAACAGTCGGCGGTTGGGTGTTGGAGCAGTTGGGAAAAATCCCGACGGTGGGGGATTGCTTTGATTATGAAAATCTTCATGTAACCGTCACCAACGCCGACGACCGACGCGTCTTGGAAATTGTGGTAGCGGTCATGCCAAAAGAAACGGAATCGTCGGAATAACACCGTTAAGTAAAGAACACCGCCGTCGGTGTTCTTTTTTCCCGCTCTTGTAAGAAAGGAAGAGGCTTATGAAAGATCGACATTCAAAAAAACATACAAAACCCGCCACGGCGATTAGTCGCTTGTTTTGCTTTTTATCGGTTTCGCTTTTATGGATGGAACTGGTTTTCCGAATGGCTACCGTGGATGGTTTTTTTGGAAGCGGATTGTTTTTCATTTTGCTGTTTTTATTGCCGTGGGCAGGAATACTCTTATTACTGGGAACTTTTTCTAAAAAGCCGAAGGTGAATTACACGGTAACGGTGATTGTTTTAGCGTTTATTGCGTTGGTTTTCAGTTCACAGATTATTTATTTCGGTGTGTTTGATACCTTCTATATTTTGTATTCCGTGAAAAACACAGGGCAAATTTTACAATTTTGGTGGGATGCATTATTATCGGTTTGGCGTAACTTGGTAGCGTTATTGTTTATATGGGTGCCGGTGGCAGTATACGCCCTATTCGGCAAACGGTATCTCCCGATATGCCGCATTCCGTGGCGCGGAAAAGCCGTTTTAGCGGTGTGTTTAGTGATTGCACAATTGTTGGCAAGTGGTATTACCAAAGCCTTTAATAAGGGGGAAAACAGTCCGGCATATTTATATACCAAGGAGTTTTCGGCAGATGCTTCGGTGAAGCAATTCGGATTGTTGACAACCGTTCGTTTGGATGCCAAGTTTTTATTGTTTGGCAACGACCTTGCCGATGAGCCGATAGATGACAGTGACGTTCCTCCGGTTGAAGATACTCCGTCTGAGCCGCTTCCCCCGACGGAGTATCCGAAGAATGTGATAGCATCGTTGGATTTCGACAAGTTGATTGCTGAGGAAAAGGATGAAACCATTAAGAAAATGCACCAATATTTTTCCTCGGTAAAGCCAACCGTGCAAAACGAGTACACGGGGAAATTTAAGGGCAAAAACTTGATTTTCATTGTGGCAGAAGGTTTTTCGCCGTATGCCGTCAACGAAACGTTAACACCGACATTGTATAAATTATCACACGAAGGCATCCAATGTCGCAACTATTACACACCGGGATGGGGGGTCTCCACCTCTGACGGTGAATACACCAGTTTGTTGGGACTCATGCCGGCAACCGGTGTGCACAGTATGGAATATTCTTCAAATCGCAATATGTACTTTTCTTTAGGGAACATGTTCAAGCGATTGAATTATAAGACCTACGCTTTCCACAATCACACCTATACCTATTACGGCAGGGATAAATCGCACCCGAATTTGGGGTATACGTACCAAGGTATCGGCAATGGTTTGAAATTGGATTATTCGGGGTACTACCCAGGTAAAAAAGTGGAGACCCGTTGGCCAAACTCGGATTATCTGATGGCAAAAGCGACGACTGATAAGTATATGAATGAAGAACCCTTCCATACCTATTATTTAACGGTCAGCGGTCACATGCTGTATACTTTTATGGGTAACAGCATGTCGGCTTACCACAAAAACGAGGTGGAAAATTTACCGTATTCGTCGGATTCGGTCAAAGCGTATTTGGCGTGTCAAATCGAATTGGATTTAATGTTGCAACAGTTGGTCAGCGATTTAGAAGCACGCGGTATTGCCGAAGACACGGTGATTTGCCTTACCGCCGACCATTATCCGTACGGATTACAGCAAGCCAACGAAACCGACTATTACAGCGAGTTGGCAGGCTATGATACCAGCTCGGTGTTTGAAAAATACCGCAACACCTTGATTTTGTGGCACAAGGGCTTAGAGAGCATTGTGATAGATGAGCCGACGTATAGTCTGGATTTGTTGCCGACCTTATCGAACTTGTTTGGTTTGGAATACGATTCCCGTTTGATGATGGGACGCGATTTTTTGTCGGATGCACCGGCACTGGTTTGTTTTTCCAATCGTAGTTGGATAACCGAAGACGGCAAATACGACGCCGCTAAAAAGACCTTTATACCAAACAATGGGGTTACCGTATCCGAGGATTATGCCAAAAACATTTCCGCTTCGGTCAGCCGAAAGTTTACTTATTCTAATCTGATATTAAAAGAAGACTACTACGATAAATTGTTTGGATAATCCAAAATAACGTTATAACAGCCGCCACGGTAAAACCGAGGCGGCTGTTGTTTGTTTTTATATTAGTTTGTTGCTGTGCGGCGGTTTGCATCCAAGAATGCACTCCACAGCGGATAGTATTTTCCGTAATAGTGCACACCGTCTTTGGAATATTCCGCATGCATACAACCTTTGGCATCGTCAAAGGCGGGGTTTGGGTCAATGAAAAATACATGCTGATTATCGGCTAAGGTTGCTAAGCGTGTATTCAAATCGTTGATGCGTGAGTTGGTAAAGGACGATTCGTTAGATTTTTTCTCGGTAACGTGCAAGGTGGCTTGTACGATAATAGCAGCGTTGGGTTGTTTGGCACGTATCATGTTGATGATTTCTCGGTACTTTTCGGTGATGCCGTCTAAACTTTTATACAACTCATTTAGTCCCAACATGATGTATACATAATCAAATTGATTGTTTACTAGCGTTTCTTCAAGAGAAAACTCGCCTTTTCCGTTAACGGGGAATTTTTTGGCAAGAGCCGTATAAGCGGTCATGCTTTGTTTGCAGAAGAAGGTGGCGTCGGTGATTTTGCCGTATAACCGCAATCCGTCGGTACGGGAATCTCCAATAAATAAGGTTTTGGGGAAGGAACGTGCCGAAGGCATGGTGGGCGTTGTTGGTTGCGATACCGACGGGAGTGTTGTAGAACCGGTTGTAACGGTCGTCTGTGTTGCGGACGAGAGCGTTGCAGAGGAAGTTGGTTGTTGGGTAATCACCGCCGTTGAGCTGGTGGTGGAACCGGTTGCCATGGTCGTTGTCGTGGTTGTTGCCATGATCGTTGTGGTGGCCATTGTCGTAGTTGTTGTTGAGGTGGTAGAGGTGTCGGGTAAATAGGTTTGTAACAAACAACCCGGCACAACAACCACGCACGACAAAATGAGTAAAATTAAAAAAGAAAATCGCACCAGCTTTTTCATAATAAAACCTCCTAAAAACGAAAATACATGAACGGGTCATTTAAACCCATATATAAACAGTAGACGGAAAGCCAAAAAACGGCTAACAACAACAGTGTGCCCAATAAATTGTTTTTAATACGATTGTATATACGGCGCGGCCAGGCGGTGGAAAAAACCAAACCGATAGCCAACAGCCAACCGTATTGTTCGGCATGGGCTAAATAATCACCGGGGGAAATGTTAATCGGCCCGCCGGGCAAGAAGGGGAACAGGCGTTCCAAATAAATACCCAATTGAGAAATATCGCTGATAGCAAATATCAAAAACGTAAGGGGTATTAGGAAAAACATGTAGGTGTGGCCCAACACGGGAAAACGCTCTAAAGTGGGTTTGATCGCATACTTTTCCAGCGTGATAAAGCAAAAGATAACTAAACCCCACAAGAGAAAATTCCAGCTGGCACCGTGCCAAAAGCCGGTGGCAAGCCATACAATTAACAAGTTGAAAATGTTGCGCCATTTACTGCACCGATTACCGCCTAGGGGAATATACAAATATTCGCGGAACCAAGAGCCAAGCGTGATGTGCCAACGGCGCCAAAACTCTGTCATGGACAAGGACATATACGGGTGACGGAAGTTGTCCGGCAAACGGAAGCCCAGCATTTTACCGAGACCGATAGCCATGAGGGAATATCCGTAAAAATCGAAATACAATTGCAGGGAAAAAGCAATCATGCCCATCCAAGCGAGTGGGGTAGAAATGCTGTCGAAACCAATGCCGTCGATGTCATTCCACAATCCACCGATTTGGTTTGCCAACAACACCTTTAAACCCATGCCGATGGTAAAATCCTTGATACCGTTATCAATACGGGAAAGAGAAAGGCGCGGGCGTTCCAACTGTTCGGACAGTTTGCGATAACTGACAAGCGGACCGGAAATCAGTTGGGGAAACATACACAGATAGGAAGAAAATTTGAAGAATGAAGATTCTGCCGGTATGGTGCGACGGTAAACATCAATTATATAGGAAGCGACTTGAAAGGTGTAAAAACTGATAGCCAGCGGTAAAATCCAATCAAGCTGAGGGAGTGTAACACCGGCGGCAGGCCACCATTTGTCAAAACCGGCTTGCACAGAGGAGAAAAGAAAATCGGCATATTTGAAAACAAATAACCAACCGAAGTTATACAACAAGCCGCTGACCAATACCGCTTTGCGGTGAGATGTTTTTTGCAGCAGCAGACCTACTCCCCAGTTAACCACCGAGGAAGCCAACAACAGCACAATTTGAAACGGCTTGTCCCATGCACCGTAAATATAAAAGGCTAAGCTGAAAAGCAACAAGCACAGCCGACGGAAGCGGACAGGCACTAGATAGTAAGCGGTCAATGCCAACGGCAAAAACACAAATAAAAAATCCAAACTACTGAAAACCACAGCGCCCCTCCTTCCTATACGATAAAACAGAATCGTTATCAATAGAATAGCATATTTTTAAAATAATAGCAATAAAAACAAAAGAAAAACCGACAAAACTTGCAGTGTCGGTAAATATATGGTAAAATATATACATTACTTTGGTAGAGAGGTGTCTCCATGTCGAAAAAAACAATTGGTATCATCGGCGGTATGGGGCCGGCGGCGACGGTGGATTTGTTCAAAAAAATCGTAGAAAATACCGACGCAGCAAACGATGCCGGGCATGTACGCGTGTATATGGATTGTTATCCGACCATCCCCGACCGCACGAAAGCCATTTTGGGAGAAGGCGAATCACCGGTGCCGTATTTGGCGGAATCGGCAGAAAAATTAGCCGCTATCGGTGCGGATTTTTTGATTATGCCGTGTAACACCTCGCATTATTTTTACAAAGAATTATCGGAAAAGTCACCGATACCGGTGATGAATATGATTCAGGAAACTGCCAAAGAACTGCACAGCCGCGGCGTTCAAAAGGTGGGGGTGTTAGCTACCGACGGCACGGTGAAAACAGGGATTTATCAAAAAGAGTTGGCGGTGTTTGGCATTGAGGCGGTGTGCCCTTCGGTAAAGGGGCAACAAGAGGTCATGCGGTTGATTTACGATGGTGTAAAAGCCGATGCAAAACAGTTTCCTGCCGAGGCTATGCGCGGTGTGGTAAGCGAGTTGTTTGCACAAGGCGCCGAGGTGTTGGTGCTTGGTTGTAGTGAATTACCGCTTGGGTTTGAAAGATATGGTATACCGTTGGAAAACACGGTGGATGCCGTAGAGATTTTGGCACGGGCTGCAATTGCTGCTGCCGGATATCCGACAAAAAACGAGGGATAAACCAATTGGTTTATCCCTCGTTTTTTTTACTACCGCTTACGCTTCTTCAAAAACATCTTTGCCCAATCCGCAAATGGGGCAAACCCAATCCTCGGGCACATCTTCCCAAGCGGTACCGGCAGCGACACCGTTATCCGGATCGCCGATAGCAGGGTCGTATTCATACCCGCAAGGACAAATAAACTTTTTCATATAAAATTCTCCTTCCCAATTAAATAACCAACGACGGTGCCGTATATACACGGTCGGTAAGTTCTTAGTTTAACAAATACAGGCTTTTTTGGTCGTCGCCGAACAGCTGCACCGTATACCAATTGCCGAAGCCTTCCAAGTCGTTTGCAATGGCTAAAGACAACTAGGCACTGTAAAAATCCTTGTTTACTTACTGAATCAATAATTTTTCTGCTTTTTTATCCGTCAAACTCACTCCTTTAAGAAATTTTATCATTAGTTTCGTGCAAAGTCAAACAGAATATTCCATGTGGGATGCGAAAAAAGAAAAAGCGAGGATGTTCTATGGTGTCTATGGTTTACAGTCGCCGCAGGGTGAATATTGTTCAGCAAGCAACTCTTCGCGGTCGGCGGTAGAAAGTTTTCGATTTTCTTCCTTGATTTTGTTTGCCCAACGGCAAGAGGGAAGATGGAATTTTTTAGAAATGGTATTGAGAACATAACGGTCGACGATAACAGGGGTAGCATTAGTGGACGGTGAGGTTGTCGGATATAACTCAACGGTTAACGGTGTCGGAGCGCATCCGTTGAGCAAAACCATCACGGAGATAAGGAATAACAAATGTTTTATTTTCATAGTGACACCACTCAAGAACAGATATTTTTACAAGCATAATACCATAAACGAGGCCAAAGGGCAACGGCAGGCAATTTGTGAAATCAGACAAGCGATGTTGGTTGAAGAAAAACAAAACCGACGGTTTAGAAGCGAATCTAAGCCGTCGGTTTTCTGTTTTGTATCAGAACTTACACCGAATTGAAAGTCCACTTGCAAAGAAGTAGGTGTTCGCCCAATACATATTTGGTGGAGACGAAGAGGATCGAACTCTCGACCTTACGGATGCGAACCGTACGCTCTCCCAGCTGAGCTACGCCCCCAAGAACCGCTCATTATCTTACCCCATTTTAGAAGAATTGTCAAGTAGTTGTTGTAAAAAACGGGGATTAGCGACCTAAAATTTCCTCATAACGGGTATACGCATGGTCGACCGCCTCGCTCCATGAAAGGTACAGCGTTTTACCGGCATTGATGCCGACTGCTTTTAAGGCGGTACGGTCTGCAACGGCTTTCATGACAACGCTGGCGCAGGAGGCTGGATTTTCCCGTGCTAAGAAAGCGTTTTCTCCGTGGACGGCACCTTCGGAGGCGCAACTGTCTTCAACAAGCAGAGAGGGGCAGTCGCAAGCCGCCGCTTCCTTTACCACAATTCCGCATGTGTCATAGGTGGATGGGAACAAGAACAAGTCGGTGATACTGTAAAACACACGCAATTGTTCTCGGTCGTACAGCGGACCGGTGAATAGGGTTTTATTTTGCAGTTGTAATTGTTCGGTATATTTTTTAATTTCCGGCAAGTCGTAACCATCGCCGACGAAAAACGCCCGAAAATCCATGCCGTTGTTATGTAGGATGGATAGGGTGTCCAATATTAACCGAATGTTTTTATACCACATCATGCGCCCGACAAATAAAAACACCGGAACATCCTCATAAAGACGATAAGTTTCGCGCAAAGCGGTGATTTGTTCGGCAGAGGCTTTTCCGCGCACAAAGTCGGTACCGTTTTCCATCACGCGGTACGGGCCGTCGTAGCCGATATCCCTTAAGGTTTTGCCGCAGCCGGAGGTAACCACCCAAATTTCGTCTGCCGCTTTGACATTACTGAGAAGAAACTTAGAAGCGACCTTGCGCATGGTGTTGTTGGGAAGGCGCTTTTGCAAATCCAAATCAAACCGCGTGTGATAGGTCAGTATGACCGGAACACGGGGGTTTCGGTTAATGTTTTTTACCAATACCGAAGAGGCAAACGGCGAATGGATGTGCATGATATCAAAGTGTTTAGCACGCAATTTCAACAAAGTTTCCGGCCCGAACGGGACACCAACGCGATACCCGATGCGAGCGGTGGCCGGCAAAGAAGGATACCGACAAACCTCAAAGGGGTAATGGTCCTCTACACCCCGATAATCGGGTGTTACAACGGTAACTTCACAGTTTTTTTGTGTCAAAAAGGTGGCGTAGTTCTTAACAGTTTGGGCAACGCCGTCTATCATGGGCGGGAACGAATCGTTAAATAAACCGACTGAAAAATCGCTCATGGCCAAACTCCTTTTCGATAAATATAAACCATTGTTATTTTACTACATTTTGTCGACAATTGCAAGAGAGAAATCCTTTCCCTGTGTGTTTTGAAAAAATAATACAGGAAAAACCTAAAAAAGTCTTTCTTTCGTTTGAAAAATGCGGTATACTGATACTGATATAGTACGGCTCGAAAAGGGAAGGTGGAATTACTTTGGAAAAACAATATTCTGTTACCATCAGTAAAATTATGGAGGAATTATCGCTGACGGTTGTGTATATGCCCGACGATGGGCAAGAACGCACCGTCGTATCCTCAGAGGTCAGCCGTCCCGGATTGGGATTGTCCGGATTTTTTGAATATTTTGACAACACCCGTGCTCAAGTGATGGGCCAGAGCGAACTTAGCTATTTGGAAGAGTTGTCGCCGGATGTTCGCGCAAAGCGATTGCGCGAGTTCTTGTCGCATAAGCCACCGCTTTTGGTGATATGCCGTTCCATGGAGATTCCGTCGGAATTGCTGGCGGCCTGTGAGGAATATGAGGTGCCGTTGTTACAAAGTGCCGAAACAACCTCCGGCTTGATGGCGGCTTTGATTGCTTTTTTGAATGTGCAGTTAGCTCCGCGTATTACTCGTCACGGTGTGTTGGTGGAAGCCTACGGTGAAGGTATTTTATTGGTCGGTGACAGCGGTGTCGGTAAAAGCGAAACGGCGATTGAATTGGTCAAACGCGGTCATCGGCTGATTGCTGACGATGCGGTGGAAATTCGTCGGGTTTCCTCTAAAACTTTAGTTGGCTCGGCACCGGATAACATTCGCCATTTTATTGAATTGCGTGGTATCGGCATTGTGAATGTACGGCGCATCTTTGGTATGGGTGCGGTTAAAGTGACTGAGAAAATCGACATGGTTATACAAATGGAGCAATGGAATAAAGATAAACAATATGACCGCATGGGCCTTGAAAATCAATACATGGATATTTTGGGGATTCAAATACCCATGTTAACGATTCCGGTAAAGCCGGGACGAAATTTGGCAATTATTATTGAGGTGGCGGCCATGAATAACCGCCAGAAAAAAATGGGGTATAATGCCGCACAGGAATTGATGCAAAACCTCGGTATGACAGAAGATATTCCTATGTGAGAAGGAGAAGACAGTGCATGTACAGTATCGGTGTAGATTTAGGTGGGACGAACATTGTGGCAGGAGTGGTTGATGATAATTACCGCATTTTAGCCACGGCAAAATGTAAAACCAATGCACCGCGTTCGGCAGAATTGATTTTGGAGGATATGGCAACGCTCAGCCGCGAGGCGGTGAAAAAAGCCGGTTTATCAATGGATAAAATCGCTTTTATCGGCATTGGCAGTCCGGGTACTTGTAACACCGAGACCGGTGTGGTGGAGTATACCAACAATTTGGATTTCAATAATGTACCGATTTGCCGAATCATGCATGAAAAGTTAGGACTTCCCGTATACATTGAAAACGATGCCAATGCCGCCGCATTGGGCGAGGCGATGGCAGGTGCCGCTAAAGGTGCCGACAGCTGTGTGTGTGTTACGTTGGGCACCGGTGTCGGTGGTGGCATTATCCTTGACGGAAAGATTTACGAGGGTTTCAATTTTGCCGGTGCAGAAATAGGACACACGGTTATTATCAAAGACGGAGAGCCGTGCACCTGTGGCAGAAACGGTTGTTGGGAGGCCTACGCTTCGGCGACGGCTTTGGTGCGTCAAACAAAAGAAGCCATGAAACGGTACCCTGCCAGTAAAATGTGGCAAATTGCCGGTTCGTTGGATTCGGTTAACGGGTTGACGGCATTTGATGCTATGCGTGCCGGTGACGAGGCAGGGCAATTGGTTGTGGATAAGTATATGGAATACATTGCTTGCGGTGTTACCAATATGATAAATATTTTCCAACCGGAGGTTTTGTGTATCGGGGGCGGTGTCAGCGAGGAGGGTGAAACCTTATTGGCACCGATTCGAAAAATTGTGGAAGCAGAGCGATACAGCAAATACTCGAACAAGCAAACCAAAGTTTGTGCCGCAACACTCGGTAACGATGCCGGGGTTATCGGTGCGGCTTGCTTGGGACGATAAAATCACAGCCAACAGTTAGAAAGGGGTGGCGGTAACCATGTGTGATACAACAGCGTATCTACAATCGCTTGGGTGCTCAGTGTTAGAAAAAGAACCGTTATCGGCGCATACGTCCTTTAAAATCGGCGGCGCTGCCGATTGGTTGGTTACGGTGAAGACCAAGCAGCAAGCGGTCGACGTGTTACAATTTTGCCACAAAGAAAAGCTCCCCGTTTTCTTTTTAGGCAATGGGTCTAATTTGTTGGTGAGTGACCACGGTGTAGAAGGCGTGGTGTTACGTGTTAACACCGAAAACGCGCTCGCGGTAAACGGCACTGAAATCACCGTCGGTGCCGACGTGCTGCTTTCGCGGTTGTGCCGTGCGGCGTATGAAAACGGACTAACCGGTTTGGAATTTGCATACGGCATTCCCGGCACGGTCGGTGGCGGTACATATATGAACGCCGGTGCTTACGGCGGCCAACTTTCCGATGTGATTGTTTCGGCAACCGTCTTAACCAAAACCGGTGAATGGCAGGAAATTCCTGCATCGGAAATGGAGTTTGATTACCGCCACAGCATGTTTATGAAACGGCCGTTGTTAATATGGTCGGTAACGCTGCGGTTGCAAAAAGGGAATTCTTCCCAAATCAAACAAGCGATGGAACAACACATCGCCAGCCGCAAAGAAAAACAACCATTGGAATATCCCAGCGGCGGCAGTTTTTTCAAGCGTCCGTCAGGGCATTTTGCCGGTGCGTTGATTGAACAATGCGGTCTGAAAGGAGCAACCGTCGGCGGCGCGCAAATCAGCGAAAAGCATGCCGGATTTTTGATTAACCGCGGCGGTGCAACCTGTGCCGATGTGATGGCGTTGTGCCGTCAAGTACAGGAAGAAGTGCAAGAGCGTTTCGGTGTACGGTTGGAACGAGAAGTACAATTTATCGGACGGCAATAGGGGGGCGTAACGATGTCGTTCTCGTCGGATATTAAAAACGAATTAGCGAAAATTGAAGAAAGCGGTTGCTGTGCCGTGGCGCAAGCCTACGGCATGGCACAGTTCGGTCACGCTTTTTCCAAACGATTGGTATCCTTGCAAACGGAAAATGAAGCGATTGCCGAACGCTATACGGTACTGCTTCGCGAGGTGTGCCGCGTTTCCCCCGTTATGACGGCGCCGTCGTCGGAGAAAGCCGGTATGTACACGGTATCAATGCAAACGGCACAAGAACGCTTGGCGGTGTTGGAACGGTTCGGTCATGGTGGGGAGGTAGCCTTACGCCTAAACCGTGCGAATTTAGAATGTGATGCATGTGTTGCCGCTTTTTTACGCGGAGCGTTCTTGGTGTGCGGTGCGGTTACCAATCCACAGGTTGATTATCATTTGGAATTCAGTGTGCCCTTTTTGCATGTGAGCAATGATTTGGTAGCTCTGCTGCGCGAACAAGGGTTGAATGCCAAAACCGTACGGCGAAAAGGGCTGTATATTGTGTATTTTAAAGAGAGTGAACAAATCGAGGATTGTTTAACGCTGATGGGGGCCATGAGTGCCACATTGGAACTGATGAATGTGAAATTGGTAAAAAGCATTCGAAACAAGGTTAATCGTGCTGCTAATTGCGAAAGTGCGAATTTGGATAAAACGGTAGCAGCTTCGTTGCAACATATCGAAGCCATTGAAAAGTTGAAAAAAAACGGTGTGCTGGAAACGCTGTCGGAAGAATTGCGGGAGTTGTGCCGATTGCGTACAGAAAACCCGGAATATTCTTTGCGAGAATTGGGTGAGGCATTAAACCCGCCGCTCAGTCGTTCCGGTGTTAACCATCGGATCAGGCGGATTTTACAGCTTGCCGAGGAATGGGAAGGATAAGGTATGTCGTTTGTTCATCTTCATGTTCACAGCGAATACAGCCTGTTGGACGGTGCTTGCCGTTTGGACGGGCTGATTCGTCGTGTCAAAGAATTGGGACAAACGGCGGTGGCGGTTACGGACCACGGTGTGATGTACGGGTTGGTGGATTTTTACAAAGCTGCCCAAAAGGAAGGAATTCAACCGATTTTAGGGTGTGAGGTATATGTTGC
>JAGBSU010000210.1 GCA_017631705.1 Clostridia bacterium
GATGGTACGATGACAGCGACAGATGGTTTGCTATATGAAAAACAGTGAGTACCAAAAGGTACTCACTTTTTTGATACAGAGAAATTGACACCCACAGCGTTTTGGCGGTCAAAAATTTGAAACTTGACGAAACACCCATATATGGTATAGAATAATAAGGAATACCAAAACATACCACAACATTCAAGAAAAAAGGAAGCGTGAAGAATGGCGTCAAAAAAGCCCAGCTACGGAAATGAAAGCATCACTTCGCTGAAAGGTGCCGACCGTGTACGCAAACGCCCTGCCGTTATTTTCGGTTCGGACGGTTTGGAAGGCTGTCAGCATGCGGTGTTTGAAATATTGTCCAACTCCATCGACGAAGCGCGTGAGGGGCATGGTAGTAAAATTATTACCACGCGGTATGAAGACGGCTCTTTTGAAGTGCAGGACTTTGGGCGCGGTATACCGGTGGATTTTAATACTAAGGAAAATCGGTTCAACTGGGAACTGATTTTCTGCGAATTGTATGCCGGCGGTAAGTATAACACCAATGACGGCGAAAGTTATGAATTCTCGCTCGGTCTTAACGGTTTGGGTGCTTGTGCCACGCAGTATTCTTCGGAATATATGGACGTGGAAGTCAAACGCGACGGATTTAAGTACACGCTGCATTTTGAGCACGGTGAAAATGTGGGCGGATTAACCAAAGAGCCGTACGCCAAGCGTGATACCGGTACGGTGATTCGCTGGAAACCGGATTTGCAAGTGTTTACCGATATTGCGGTACCAATGGAGTATTTCCGCGATGCGTTGCGTCGTCAAGCAATTGTGAACCCGAATTTGTTGTTTGTGTTGCGCAATCAAAACGGGCGTAGTTTTGAAACCGAAGAATTTATGTATGAAAACGGCATTGCCGATTACGTTAACGAATTAGCGGGTGAAGCGGCAATGACCGACGTGCAGGTGTGGACTGCGGAACGCCGCGGTCGTGACCGTGAGGATAAACCCGAATACAAGGTGAAATTCAACGTGGCGATGTGCTGTTCCAACAAACTGAATTTGTTGGAATACTACCACAACTCCAGTTGGTTGGAGCACGGCGGTGCGCCGGAAAAAGCGGTGCGTTCGGCGTTTGTTTCGCAAATTGATGCGTATCTTAAACAAAACGGCAAGTATCTTAAAAACGAAAGCAAAATCACGTTCCAAGATATACAAGATTGTTTGGTGTTGGTGTCTTCTTCGTTCTCAACGCAGACGTCATACGAAAACCAAACCAAAAAGGCGATTACCAATAAATTTATCCAAGAATCCATGACGGAATTTTTGCGACACAATTTGGAAGTCTACTTCTTGGAAAACAAGGCCGAAGCAGACAAACTGACCGACCAAGTGCTGATTAACAAGCGCAGTCGTGAAAAGGCGGAAGTGACACGGCAGAGCCTTAAAAAGACGTTGCAAGCGGGTAACGATTTAACTTCTCGTGTGCAAACATTTGTGGATTGCCGTAGCCGTGATGTTTCCGAGCGCGAGTTGTTTATCGTGGAAGGTAAATCCGCTATGGGTGCTTGCGTGCAGGCGCGTGATCCGAATTTTCAAGCGATTATTCCGGTGCGTGGTAAGATTTTAAACTGCCTGAAAGCCGATTTGAACAAGATTTTCAAAAGTGATATCATCACCGATTTATTGAAAGTGCTTGGCTGCGGTGTGGAAGTGAAAACCAAAGCCAACAAAGATTTGGCTACGTTTGACATGAATTTGTTGCGTTGGGACAAAGTGATTATTTGTACCGATGCCGATGTTGACGGCTTCCAAATTCGTACGTTGATACTCACGATGTTATACTGCCTGACACCGACGCTCATCCGCGAAGGCAAGGTGTTTATTGCCGAAACACCGCTTTATGAAATCAGCACGAAAACCGATACGTATTTTGCGTATAACGATGCGGAAAAAGCGGCGATTTTGCAAGAACTGGGGGATGCTAAATACAGCATTCAGCGGTCGAAAGGTCTTGGTGAAAACGACCCCGAAATGATGTCGCTGACCACCATGAACCCCGCTACACGGCGACTCATTCGCGTGGAACCGTCGGGCGAAGAGGCAACTGCGCAGATGTTTGACGTGCTGCTCGGTGACAACCTAAACGGACGAAAAGAATTTATCGCGAAGCGCGGTAGTTTGTATTTAGAACAAGTGGATTTGAGTTGAGGTGAGAACACATGGCTAAAAAAACAACCAAAAAAACCTCCGGCAGAACCATTGACCGTTTGCCGGAAAACGCACATATTTCCGGTGCGGGCCAAGTGGAAAACCAACGCATCGATACCACGCTGGAAATCAACTACATGCCGTATGCGATGAGCGTGATTATGTCGCGCGCGATTCCGGAAATTGACGGCTTTAAACCCTCGCACCGCAAATTGTTATATACCATGTATAAGATGGGGTTATTGAATTCTGCGCGCACCAAATCCGCAAACATTGTGGGTGCGACCATGAAACTCAACCCACACGGTGATGCGGCGATTTATGAAACGATGGTGCGGCTTTCTGCCGGCAACCAATCGCTGTTGCACCCGTATGTGGATTCCAAGGGTAACTTCGGTCGTGCGTATTCTTCGGATATGGAATATGCCGCTTCGCGGTATACCGAAGCGAAACTTAGCCCAATTGCGGCGGAATTGTTCCGTGATATTGATAAAGATACCGTGGATTTTGTGGACAACTACGATGCCACGATGTTGGAACCGACGTTGTTGCCGGTGACCTTCCCTTCGGTGTTAGTGAACAACAACATGGGTATCGCTGTCGGTATGGCGAGTTCGATTTGCTCGTTTAACCTAAACGAGGTATGCGAAACGACCATTAATTTGATGAAAGACCCCGATTTTGACGTGACCGAAACGCTTAAAGCACCCGATTTCCCGGGCGGCGGTCGCGTGATATATAGCCGTGAGGATATGGCGCGCATTTATGAA
>JAGBSU010000211.1 GCA_017631705.1 Clostridia bacterium
ATTGTGATTGTGATTGTTCTGAGGACGACGAATTTTACGAAGTAACTTGCCCTGCTTGCGACGAATGCTTCGACGTAGACGAAGAAACGTTGCTAGACGGCGGCGTCGATTGCCCTGCTTGCGGCGAACATTTGGAATTTGACATCGATTGTGATTGTTGCTGCGACGACGATTGCGATTGCTGCGAAGACGAAGAATAAAACACCAAAACAACGGAAAGTATCACTTTCCGTTGTTGCTTTTTTAAAACCAAGCCGCAAAAACAGCGGCAAAAGTCGAACTACGGAGGCTGTATTGTGAGGACTTTGGCAGTGGATTTAGGTCTCGCTCGTACCGGTCTTGCTTTATCGGATGAGCTGGGTCTGTTAGCATCTCCCCTTAAAACGATAACGCAAAGTGATTTGTCACTTTTATTGGACCAAGTGGCAGATATCGCCAAGCTGGAACAAGCCGGGGAAATAGTTGTTGGTTTACCACGAAACATGGACGGCAGCCTGGGGGAAAGTGCGCAACGCGCCAAACAATTTGCCGAGAACCTGCAACAGAAAACCGGTTTACCGGTGCATTTATGGGACGAACGTCTAACCACCAAATCCGCTATCGGTATCTTAAACGAAACCAATGTACGCGGAAAAAAACGCAAAAACGTGGTCGATACTGTTGCTGCCATTATCATTTTAGAAGACTTTTTGCGCAGCCGTAAATAGACACCACCTCACCTCTTAACGCATAGTATAGTGTTGAGAGGTGATTTTTATGGATTGGACAACGTTTTATGTTAGTTCGGTAACGAATGCCATGCGCGGTAAAAAACTATTGGAACAGCATGGCTTTACCGTATATATCAAACATTCTTCCGCACAAGGGGAAACCGATGGCTGCGGATATAGCTTGCAAGTACGCGGGGATGCTAAAACAGCCAAACAACTGCTGGCACGTGCTGGTATCCGTCTGTTGCGCATAGAACACGGCGGTGGTGGATTGTGATATATTTCGATAATGCGGCTACCACTTACCCAAAACCACCGGAAGTACGCCGTGCTATAGCAGAAGCAATGGTTTTGTATGGTGCCAACCCCGGCAGAGGCGGTCATGCCCTGTCTTTGCGAACGGCAGAACAAGTATATGCTTGCCGTGAGGCGGTTTCTTCATTTTTCAAATTGGACAATCCTGCTAATGTTGTCTTCACTGCTAATTGTACCATGTCTCTGAATTTAGTGATAAAAGGCACCGTGCAACGCGGCGACCATGTTGTTATTTCCGATTTGGAACACAATTCGGTGTTGCGTCCATTGGAAACTCTAAAGGAACAAGGGGTCACTTATACAGAAGCCGTTGTGCATCCCTATAACCCCCAAAGAACCATAGAATCGTTTTGCAGCGCCATTCGTTCGAATACCAAACTGATACTATGTAGCCATGCATCAAACGTTTTGGGGTACCGTGCCCCCATAGAGCAACTTGCGCGTTTAGCTTCAAAACGAGGAATACCGTTTGCGGTGGATGCTGCACAAAGCGGCGGGATTTTGCCCATTGATATGTCCAAAAATACTATTGACTATCTGTGTCTTCCCGGTCACAAAGGCCTTTACGGCCCCATGGGAACCGGTTTGTTGTTGTGTCGAGGCAGTCACCGATTAACCACGTTGATTGAAGGCGGAAGCGGCAGTCAATCTCTTTTGCCACAGCAACCGGATGAATTACCGGAGCATTTAGAAAGCGGTACCCTTAATGTTCCGGGTATTTGCGGATTATTGGCCGGTATACAATGGCTTGACCGCTACGGTATTGAAAGAATTGCTTTTCACGAAAATTCTCTTATGAGGGAACTGTATTCCCGCTTGACACAGATATCGAATATTCGCCTGTATACAGAATTCCCGTCCCCTTCTGTTTGTGTTCCGTTGCTCACATTCAACATAGACGGTCAAAACAGTGAAGCGGTGGCGGAACACTTAAATCGTGCCGGGATTGCTGTTCGCGCCGGACTGCATTGTGCACCGTCCGTACACAGACGCATGCAAACAACACAAACGGGAGCAGTACGGTTATGCCCGTCGGCCTTTACCACGAATAACGATATCTACTATATTTATAAAAAAATAATAGAAATTGCAAGAAACTCTTGAAATACGAGAGGAGTATTGGTAAAATAAATATATATGATGTAAGGTGGTGATGGAAATGGGAGCCTTTTTTGATGAACTATGGAGCAGTATACTGAATTTTATTAAAGGCTATCATTTAATCACGGATACGCTGGATATTTTGTTGGTGGCATTTACCATTTTCAGCTTGATTAAGTTGGTGCGTGATTCGCGTGCCGAGCAATTAATTAAAGGGTTTTTCTTGCTGGGTGCAGCGTATGTTGCCGCACATGTAATCGGTTTAACCACACTCAAATATCTGTTGCAAGTGTTGTTTGATAACGCATTGATTTTGGTGGCGGTTATCTTTCAACCGGAAATCCGCCGTGCTTTGGAACAAGTAGGGCACTCCGGATTTTCACACTTTAAAATCATGGGACTTAACGAAGCGAATGCTACGGATTATATTAATCAGTGGAAAACGGCAATTGCGGCAACCGGTTCGGCCGTAGGCCAATTACAACGTGAAAAAATGGGCGCGTTAATCGTGTTTGAACGTCACACCCGCTTGGGTGAGATTGCCAAAACCGGCACAACGATTGATGCACAACCCACCGGCGAACTGATTGCCAATATTTTCTTTAACAAAGCACCGTTGCACGATGGTGCAACCATTATTCGTGATGGCAAGATTCTTGCCGCAAGTTGCATTTTACCGCTTACCGATAACATTACCATCAGCCGCAGTTTAGGCACTCGTCATCGTGCCGGTGTCGGCATGAGTGAAAATTCCGATGCGGTTGTTGTGATTGTATCGGAAGAAACCGGAACCATTTCGGTTGCCAAAGGCGGCGAACTGCAACGTGATTTCACCATTGATTCTTTGTGTCAAGAACTGGAAAACGAAATCATTTGGAAAAACGTACGAACCGAAGAAGAGGAAGACACGAATCGCTTTACCGCTTGGTTGCGTAAAGGAGGGTCAAAATGAAAGGAAAATTTTCACTAAACACTCTTTTACACAACGACAAATTGATGATTATCTGTTCGGCGATTGCCGCAGTTTTAATCTGGGCGCTCATTTCATTCGGCCCCGGCAATGTACAACAAAGTACAGTTTCTGTTCCAGTTAAAGTGGATTTAGACGGCACGATTGTGGGTCAAAACGGCCTGCGCGTTATCGGGGAAGATACTTTTATGATTGAAGTGTCGGTCGAGGGCACACGTTCAACCGTGTTTAGACTTACCGAAGAAGATTTCGATATTCGTCCGTCGCTGGCAGATATTCAAGGTGTTGGCAAATCCGAGGTTTCGCTCACCGCTACCAAATCCGGTAGAACCAGTGGCTTTACCATTAATTCGATTTCTCCGAACAAAATCACATTGGATTGCGATTATTGGACAATTGCTTCTTTTACAGTAACAACCGACGTTACGGCAGTCAAACTGAAAGACGAAAAGACCCAACAATTCGGCGATTTAAGCATTGTTTCTCCGGCAGTGACAGGCGGAACAATC